>JAGLRT010000022.1 GCA_023136155.1 Methanosarcinales archaeon | reverse complement strand
ACCTCTGGAAAAAAGAAATTAGTATATTACCAATCACTAAAATTTGATGATATTATCCGAAAATTAATAAAATATGTTTGAGATTCTATGAGATTATCGGAAAAGTGATATAATCGCATAATTAGTAACATGTCCATCTGATAAATCAGCATGTGGCGTCATGGTGTAATAAATTTAGACACTATAAATACCTCGAAATGTATGCTTTTCCGACAATCTCGTACTCCACAGCAGATCTGTGGGAAGCTTCATTATCAGCAAATTTTTTCGAAGATTTTATTTTATCATAGAACGTATTTAGTGTAGATTATTTGAAGTAGGTGAGACAAATTGGAAATGAGAAAGCGGATGTATCATCGTTTTCCGGTGCATTTGGTGGAGTTTACGCAAAATTACAGTTTCTGGGGAAATCTACCATATATTGTGAAAACATTGGCGAGGATGAACAATAAGTCAGGGTCAATTACCATGAAGGGTACTTCGGACAATACTCTTCAAGTAAAGCGGGATATTAATGTAGAAATTGCTGAAGCAAGCATGGATTTTAAACCTCTGGGGCCAGAGAATCTGGATGCCGTACTGGAGGATATTGAAGATAATGGCACATTGGATTTCAAGATAAAAATACTTTATTCACGTCTTGATGAGGATTACAGGAGAGTCGCATTTAATGAAGATACTTTTTTGGTCAGGACCGAACTCAATAAAGGGATACTGACTTTGAAGATACACAAATTAAATGGGCCGGGACATACTACATGCAGTGAGATTTCCAGCACCATGGTAGACGAAATTATTCGAGGGCATGATATATAATCACATATATTCGTTAAAAATATGTCTGGAAACCGAATAGTTTATCTACTATATGTTAAATGATATATTAAAAATTCAGACGTCAATAAGGGTAACACGAAACAACCTTTAATGGTTATTAATCATTGCCAACATGCTTACATCTGAAAAAGTACGATTGTGGTTACCTTTATAAAATACGATGATTTCGATTAATTTCATATCGTTATGGATGGGAATCTGATTGGAAATTATATGGTGAAACAAATATGACCAAGGCCGAAATTTTATCTCAGATCAAGAAAGCGGAAGAAGATGCAGAATCGATTATATCTGAGGCCAATGAATTAAAAGCCAAGAAGATAATGGAAGCAAAGAACCAATCACGTGAATTGTTAGAAAAAGCTCAATATGATTCACAAAAAACTGGTGAACAAAAGATTATTCAATCAAAGAAAGGTATAGTATCTGAAAAAGAGAAAATGCTAAATGAAGGATCTGTATTGGCTAAATCAATCAAGTCCGAAGCTGAGAAAAATATTGACACAGCTACAGCATCTTTGGTGGAACTATTTGAGAGGGCAATAAATGCTTAAGCCCAAAAAAGTCTCAAGAGCCTTATTGTTAGGCAATAAGAAATTATTAGATCAGGCAGTTGAAACGTTGCATGACTTAAACTGTATACATATCGTAGATTTCACTGAAGAGACTGATTTTCTTTCAATCGGGAGACCTGCAGATGCAGCGTCGTATGCTTCGAACAAGCTCATAAAACTTAGGTCATTATCGAATTTCCTCGGGATAAAACCGAAATATACAAACAATCCATTAAATGAAAAGTCTTTATTAAATGAGTTTGATGCAAAACTGGATGAACTTGATTCTGCTGTTTCTAAGCTTTTAGAAAGGCGAAGTATACTGGAAAACGAAATCAAGAACATCGAAATCCATATTCATGACTTACAACCGCTCTCACAGTTCCCGTTGAATGTTGAGATGTACAGTGGTTATAAGTCCATTTCTGGCCGTGCAGGATATATCCAGGGTGACCCTGTAGATATTGAAACTGAGATAAAGAACGTTACAACTAAATATGACATATCATTTTCCACTTACAACAAAACTAACGTTATTACCTTATTCTCACCAATAAAACTTACTGATGCCATCAATGAAATACTTGATAAGTACAATTTTTCAGAAATAAAAATACCAGAACTGATTGGTAACCCTGAAAAAATGCTGGCTGGTTTCATTAAACGAAATGCGGATATCAAGTCTGAATTGGAATCGCTTGAATATGAGATTTCTAATCTACAGACCAGATACTCTGAATTTATACTGGCATCAGATGAAATATTGTCTATAACTACACAAAAAGCAGAGGTACCACTACGATTTGCTACCACTGAAAATACGTTTGTTATTGACTGCTGGATACCAGATGACCAGTTCGATAATGTAACTAGTGTCATTAAAGACCGGTTTAATACTTCGATCTTTTTAACAAAATTAGACATTGAAAAAGAAGAAATAAAGACCGAAGACATTCCTGTGGAATATGATAATCCTGAACCGGTCAAACCACTTGAAACAATAATGGATCTTTATTCCAGACCATCGTACAAGGAAATCGATCCTTCAACCATCATTTTCATTACCTTCCCTCTGTTCTACGGTCTCATGCTTGGAGATATAGGATACGCTCTGGTGCTCCTTACACTGGGTATGATCGGTAAAGCAAAGTTAAGATCGGAAGGTTTGAAACCACTGGCAACCTTACTCATATATTGCAGTATCTCAACATTGATATTCGGCATACTGTTTGCCGAAATATTCGGATTCCATCTATTTGGACATCACAGTGTTGTAGCAGAACTGTTTGGTGAGCACAGTGCACTTGGAGGAATGTTCTATAATTTCCATGCTCTGCCCATTCTGGAGAGGCTTGGCAAGGAAGATATCCCAATACTATTGATAGTAACCGCACTTATCGGTGTGTTGCACTTGAACATGGGATTTTTATTAGGTTTCAGGAATGAAGTAGTTTCACATGGCATTAAAGTGGCGGTGCTTGAAAAGATTAGCTGGATAGTGCTGCAATTAGGAATTGCAATCGTTGTTATGTCTGCTCTTGGATATATTCCAGTAGTAGGCAAAACGGTCGGTGCAGTTGTGGCAGTGCTTGGATTGGTAATGCTGATAGCAGGTGAAGGCGGTGCAGCCATACTGGAACTCCCGTCCATACTGAGCAATACGCTTTCATACACAAGACTTGCCGCAGTAGGGCTATCTTCTGTAGGCATTGCCTATGCGGTCAATGAAATAGCAGTCGGAATACTCTTTCCCAAGGGCGGATTGTTCATATTGGTAGGGATTTTAGTGCTTCTGGTGGGGCACACAGTAAACACCGTATTGGGCGTAGTTGCGCCTGGGCTGCATGCCTTGAGGCTGCAGTATGTGGAGTTTTTCACAAAATTCTACCACGGCGGCGGTCGCAAATTTAATCCATTTGGATATAATCGAAAATACACGGAGGAAAAATAAATGGTAGATATTAGTATAGCAGATGCAACAGTTGAACAGATACTTGCAAACCAGAAAGGATTGATAGCCATTGGCGCAGGCCTGGCAGTTGGTTTATCCGGCATTGCATCAGGTATTGCAGAAAAAGATATAGGTGCTGCAGCTGTAGGTGCAATGGCAGAACGTGAGGAACTATTCGGCAAAGGTCTTATCCTGACCGTTATTCCTGAAACCATCGTTATCTTTGGTCTGGTCGTTGCTATATTGTTGTTATTCCTGTAAATGCTCAACCCGTTATCGGGAGATAAAATATGGGACTTGAAGACGTTGTGAATGACATTTTGGAGGAAGCTAGGTCCAAAGCTGCAGCTATCAATGCTGAAGCAGAGAACGAGGTTGCTGCCCTGATAAGTGAGGCACAATACAAGGCAAATGAGATTATGCAAACCCGGCAGGTTGAAGTTGATGCCTATATAGAGCGAATGCATAAACAGGAAATATCCAGTGCTCACCTTGAAATGAAGCGGGCTGCCCTAAATGCAAAAAAGGATATACTTGACAGCGTTAATCAATCCGCAAAGGATGCCATCTCTTCGATGCCAGCCCAGCAGAATGCCGACCTGTTAAAGACAATTCTCGATAAACACGGCAGCAGTGGAACCAGGGTCTATTCCAATGGAAGAGATGCAAAATTTGTTCAGGAAATGACCGATCTTACATATATGGGTGAGATAGACTGCATCGGCGGACTGGTCATTGAGAACGATGACGGTACTGTACGAATGGATTATACGTACGATAGGATTCTGGAAGATATATCTGAACAGTCTCTGAAGCAGATCTCTGATATACTCTTTGGGTGAGGTGTTCATGTCATTCTTGATCAGGCGGGGCAGTAAAAAATATCCGTACATCACGGCCAGGGTAAGGGCTATGAAAAGTAAATTATTCCCCCGGGAAGTTTACCCTAAACTGATGAACATGGACATTCCCGAAATAACACGCTTAATAGGAGAGTCAGAATACAAGCAGGATGTGGATGAACTTGCCCAGAAATACAGCGGACTCGACCTGCTGGAACATGCACTTAACCAGAATCTGGCCAGAACATATCGAAAATTATTACGCGTATCCCAGGATGAACCAAATTTTCTGATTACAGAATATTTAAGACACTGGGACATCTGGAATATCAAGACTATCCTGAGAGGAAAATATTATGGGGCTCAGGCCCAGGAAATACTGGACGCTGTGGTGGCGGCAGGGCAGCTGGGTTACCGCGAACTTACTTCCATAGCCAATATGGAATCCATTGACGATATTAAGACCGCTCTTGCAAACTCACCTTATTATGCTGCAATTGCAGATTATGATGGTGGTGAACTGTCAGCTATTGAAAACGAACTTGACAAGATATATTATTCAAGATTGCTGGCATCCATCGGCAAATCAAAAGGCGAAAAACTGAGTCTTAAATATATCAAGACCGAGATTGACCTTAAGAATCTTAAAACTCTTTTCAGGACCAAGAAGGCTGGTCTCGTGAAGGATGATATCTTTGAATTGCTGATACCTGGCGGTATGGAATTTAAGAGTGGAGATTTAAATAGGATGTCATCTCTCCCATGGTCTGATTTTCTGAAAGGACTTGAAGATTACTCATATTGGTCTGAAATTTCTGAAGTGGTAAGTGAGGATATGACCTCTCTTATGGATGTGGAAGCCCTACTGGACAAATATGCAATGGGATATGCATCCAGGGTTTCACATTATTATCCACTTTCGATTCTTCCCATATACGATTATATGCTCAGGAAGAACATGGAAATAAACAACATAAGGACCATTGTGCGGGGTAAGAAGGTAAAACTGCCTGATGAAATTATAAGAAAACATCTGGTGATGTAAATATGGAAATTGCAGTAATCGGGGACAGTGATTTTACCACAGGTTTCAGGCTTGCAGGTATAAAAAAGATTTACGAGACAAAAGGAACAGACGACCTCGTGCCTGCTTTACAGAATGTACTTGAAGAACGTGAAGTTGGGGTTTTAGTTATACATAATGATGATCTGGCCAGTTTGCCAGAACAGTTCAGGATAATGCTGGACGAAATGGTCACACCCACCACTATAGCACTTGGTGGTGCGGGTGAGAGTTCAAATTTAAGAGATAAAATTAAACAAGCAGTAGGTGTTGATCTTTGGTAACAAATGGAGAAATTTTTAGAATATCTGGACCAGTAGTTACTGTCCAGGGCATCAATACCAGTATGTATGATGTTGTAAAAATCGGGAATGAAGGCCTCATGGGAGAGGTTATTGGAATAGAGAAGGACAAGTCTATTGTCCAGGTGTATGAAGAAACAGCTGGTATAAGACCTGGAGAACCTGTTGAAAATACGGGTATGCCTCTGTCAGTTGAACTCGGTCCCGGACTTATTGAAAGTATATATGACGGTATTCAGCGCCCATTGCCTATCCTTAAGGATAAGATGGGCGATTTTATTGAACGTGGGGTGACAGCTGATGGTCTTGACCATGAGAAACTATGGGAATTCAAATCTGTTGTAAATGCCGGTGATAAGGTATCTGGCGGTGTTGTGATAGGTACCGTACAGGAAACACCCAATGTAGAGCACCGTATTATGGTTCCACCTAAATTATCAGGCACCGTGGATGAGATAAAGAGTGGTAAATTCACAGTGTTGGATACTGTATGTACACTTACTGACGGCACCGAAATACAGATGATGCAGAAATGGCCTGTGCGGTTGCCCAGACCTGTGAATATAAAACTTACACCAAATGTACCGCTTATAACCGGACAGCGTATTCTTGACGGCCTGTTCCCTGTCGCCAAGGGAGGGACGGCAGCCATTCCCGGTCCTTTCGGGAGCGGTAAAACTGTTACCCAGCAGCAGCTTGCTAAATGGAGTGATACTGAGATTGTGGTCTATATCGGTTGCGGTGAGAGGGGTAACGAGATGGCAGATGTGCTTACCGAGTTCCCTGAACTGGAAGACCCAAAAACCGGCAGGCCGTTGATGGAGCGGACCGTGCTTATAGCCAATACCAGCAACATGCCCGTAGCGGCCAGGGAAGCCAGCGTTTATACTGGCATCACTATTGCCGAATATTACAGAGATATGGGTTATGATGTATCATTGATGGCTGACAGTACCAGCAGATGGGCCGAAGCCATGCGAGAGATTTCATCAAGGCTGGAAGAGATGCCAGGAGAAGAAGGTTATCCTGCATACCTGTCAGCTCGTCTAAGCGAATTCTATGAGCGTGCAGGCCGGGTTGAATCCCTGAACGGACTCGGAGGCTCTATTACCATTATCGGGGCAGTATCCCCACCTGGCGGCGATTTCTCTGAGCCAGTTACCCAAAATACCCTGCGTATCGTTAAAGTTTTCTGGGCTCTGGATGCGAAACTTGCCCAAAGACGGCATTTCCCGTCTATTAACTGGCTTAATAGTTACAGCTTGTACACCAAAGGACTAACTGATTGGTACAATGAAAATGTTTCCACGGAATGGGTCAAATTAAGGGACAATGCAATGGACCTGCTCCAGCAAGAATCAGAACTACAGGATATTGTCCAGTTGGTTGGTTCGGATGCACTCCCACCAGACCAGCAGTTGACACTGGAAATCACAAGGCTTATCAGAGAAATATTCCTGCAGCAGAACGCCTTCCATCCAGTTGATACGTTCTGTCCCATGGACAGGCAGTTTAAATTGTTAGATACTATCCAGAAATTTGGGGATAAGGCCCAAGTAGCATTGGATTCAGGTGTCATGATTAATGATATCATTAAACTGCAATCCAAGGATGAATTGTCAAAGGTCAGGTTTGATGATGACTTTGATAGCTCGCTAAAGGTTGTATTAGATAATATGGATAAAGAGTTCGATTCACTAAAGAGTGATAATTATTCCTCAAATGTTTCAGAGGGGGCTGAGTGAAGTGACAAAAGAGTATAAGACAATCACAGAGATTGCAGGCCCGCTCATATTCCTTGAGAAAACAGAGCCTGTAAGTTACAATGAATTGGTGAACATCACTCTGCCTGACGGTTCTACAAAACGCGGTCAGGTATTGGATACCTCCCACGATAAAGTAGTGGTACAGGTGTTCGAAGGTACCGGTGGTCTGAACAAGGAATCTGGTGTCAGGTTCACAGGTGAGACCATCAAACTGCCAGTGTCTAAAGATATGTTGGGCAGGATATTATCCGGTTCAGGTGAGCCCCTGGATGGCGGTCCCCGCATCATACCCGAAGACAGGCTTGATATTAATGGTGCGGCCATAAACCCGTTCTCAAGGATGCCACCAGAAGATTTCATCCAGACCGGTATCAGTACTATTGACGGTACCAATACTCTGGTGCGAGGACAGAAACTCCCAATTTTCTCTGGTTCAGGTCTGCCTCATAACGAGATTGCACTGCAGATAGCCAGACAGTCTAAAGTGCCTGGCAGTGAAGAGGATTTTGCTGTAGTGTTTGCAGCTATGGGTATCACTAATGAGGAAGCCCAGTATTTCATGCAGGATTTCGAGCGCACAGGTGCACTTGAGCGGGCAGTAGTTTTCTTAAACCTTGCCAATGACCCTGCTGTGGAGCGGCTTATCACACCAAGAATGGCACTTACTGCAGCTGAATACCTGGCATACGAACACGATATGCATGTGCTGGTCATACTTACTGACATCACCAACTACTGTGAAGCACTGAGACAGATGGGTGCAGCCAGGGAAGAGGTACCTGGTCGGCGAGGTTATCCAGGCTATATGTATACTGACTTGGCCAGTTTATATGAGAGGGCTGGCGTGATCAAAGGCAGAAAAGGATCTGTGACACAGTTCAGTATCCTGAGTATGCCCGGCGATGACATTACTCACCCAATTCCAGACCTTAGTGGTTATATCACCGAAGGCCAGATAGTCATATCAAGGGAACTGCACAGGAAAGGTATTTATCCGCCTATCAATGTGCTGCCATCTCTTAGCCGGCTTATGAACAGCGGTATTGGTGAAGGACGTACCAGAGATGACCATAAGGCAGTATCTGACCAGATGTATGCAGCTTATGCCGAGGGTAAGGACCTGCGTGGCCTGGTAGCCATTGTGGGTAAGGATGCTCTGTCTGACAGGGATAAAAAACTGCTGGAATTTGCTGATCTGTTCGAGGACAGGTTCGTGCGCCAGGGTGTGGATGAAGACAGGGATATCGAAACCACACTTAGTATCGCATGGGACATGCTGTCCGAACTTCCAGAGTCACTGCTGGTCAGGGTTGATACCAAGTTTATTGAAAAATACCATCCAGCACACAAGAAATAAAGTGGATTTTGGGAGGGCAATACATTGGCTGTACAGGACATTAAACCCACACGTTCAGAACTCATAGAACTGAAAAGAAAGATTAAGCTATCTGAGAGTGGATACAAAATTCTCAAGATGAAGCGGGACGGCCTTATCCTGGAGTTCTTTGAAGTGCTTGAAAAGGCTAAATCGGTACGGGCAGAACTTGATGTTAATTTCAATGTCGCAACTGAAAAGATTAATGTAGCCAAGGCTGTGGAAGGTATTGTGACTGTTAGATCCACTGCCTTTTCTTTCAAGGATTCCCCTCAACTGGAAGTTGAGAGCAAGAACGTAATGGGTGTTGTAGTCCCAAAGATAGAGTCCAGTAGCGTTAGAAAGTCACTAAACGAAAGAGGATATGGTATCATAGGGACCAGCAGCCGGATAGATGAAGCTGCTGATGCCTATGAAATACTGGTTGAGAAAATAATCCTGGCTGCTGAGATTGAGACCACTATCAAGAAATTGTTGGATGAGATCGAGAAGACCAAGCGTAGGGTGAACGCCCTGGAATTTAAAGTAATACCTGAGCTTAGCGAGGCCAGGGACTTTATCATTCTGCGACTGGATGAGATGGAGCGGGAAAACACTTTCAGGCTCAAACGCATTAAATCTTAGATATTGTGATATATCATCCGGTTATTCTATCGTGTAGATGCAATTGAAAGAAAGAGTTATTATAAAGTTGAGTGAGCCTGAAACCCGGGCTTTCTTTCTTCGCTATTTTTGGCTTATATCTCTGTGGATGTTGGTACTGGGGTATGGGATTATGGCATATCTCTGGTTTTATACGTGAGCCGAACTTACTATTTCACCGGTTCGCATATACGTTTTAATACCATCAGGTAGACTGTTGCTGAATTCCTTGCTTTGCAGCACATCCAGGAAGACCTTTCCCATACTGCTCTTAATAAATTCCTTTTTGACAACAAAATCATATTCTTCGTCTGCAAGATGGATGAAATTCAGGCCATTGAATTGGGCAGCTGACCTGATACCTATGCCTACATCGGCTCTGTCCAGCTTGACAGCAGCCGCAACTGCACTATGTGTCCTGGCCTGCGTATCATAACCCTTAATTGAGGCACACAACTCTTCAAATCCTACTCCCAATGCTGTTGACAGTTCGCGAAGTTTCATATCAGTGAGCACCCTGGTACCCGAACCCGGTGTACGGTTGATGAACCTGGCTACCGTAATGTCCTCAAATCCCCGAATGGAGCTATCCGGTCTTATGATAAGTCCCTGCTCCCTCAGGTAGCCCTTGACAAGCACAGCATTTTCCATACCAAAATTTTTCATGAATGAAATGTTGTATTTGCCTGCATCATCGAGCAGATGCACACCTGCCATATCGGCTATACCATCCCTTACTGCGACCAGCCCGCCGGTACTGCCCGTATTTATTAACCTCACATTGAATGGCAAAAGCCACATCAAATCCTCAAAGCCCAGACAGTGACTGCCTATAAAGAGAACATCGGGTGCCTTTACATCCCCTATCATGGTCACTTCTACTTCTTCGCCTGCCCCAAGCATTTCCACCTGTGGTTCTATCTCAATAAAACCATCTGCACGTGCAAGTGTGGTTATGGCTCCTGAACCTTTATCGACCGGGTATGCCATTCCCCTGACAAGTCCTACAGGCAGAAGCTGTCGCCTGCCTGCTGAGTGGAAATCCACTGCAAGGTGTGCCTTGACCTTTAAACTTGAACCGAATAAACCCAGGGTAGAACGGATAAGAGGTGCGGCAAATTCGTTGAAAATGGTAAGGGCGGAGGTGGGGTAACCAGGCAGACCGAATACAGGTGTGCCATTTATCATACCGATAATCACCGGCTTTCCAGGTTTTATGTCGATACCGTGAAGAAGTAATTCACCCTGCTCTGCTATGATATGGTACATCACATCACCCACACCTGCAGAAGTACTACCCGAAGTGAGCACCAGGTGGCATTCATTCACAGCCCTGGTAAGTATTTTTTCCATATCAGGACGGTGGTCTTTGACAATGCCGTAATGTTTTACACTACCGCCGCATTCACTGACTGCTGCCCCCAGCGAGTAAGAATTAATGTCATATACCGTACCTATTGTCAGTTGAGCACTCAGTTCAACAAGTTCACTGCCGGTAGATATGATACCAACGATCAGGTTTTTAGCTGGTATTTGCTCCATACCAACGGCAGCCAGTACACCGATCTCTCTTGATGTTAATCTTGTACCAGCCTCCAGCACCCTCTCACCCACCATGATATCTGACCCTGCATGGATGATATTTTCATTAATAGATACGGGGCGCAAGATATCGATGTTCGTACCATCCTGCCTGGTGTATTCCACCATCACAACAGCATCAGCACCCACAGGCATCATAGCACCGGTAGATATTTCTACGGCTGTACTGTCACCCACTATGACTTCTGGAAGGTATCCTGTTTCGACCTTGCCAGCCAGTTCCAATTTAACCGGTCTGTCCTCACGTGCCGGGTAAGTATCCTTTGCACGCACAGCATAACCGTCCATTGAAGCACGATCAAAACCCGGCACATCCACACCGGCAATAATGTCACTGGCCAGTACACATCCATTTGCCTGGGTAAGATTTAATTCAATAATGTCTGGCAGCAATGGTATCTGGCTGATAATACGCCTGGCATCCTGTGAAGAGGTAAGTTCCCTGAACTCTTTTCGTTCCATACTAAAACCCTGGAGTACCTATACAGCCAGTACACATAAAACTATATGAAAAGTAGTGGGACTCATCTCATCAATATTACTACTCACGTGTAATCCTGCTGGTAGTGCGGCAGGTTTTCAGGTTGGTGTTAACAGGAACTATGAGTTATAGCACTGGCAGGGCATGAGTCCACGCACAGGCAGCATTCGGTGCACTCTTTTACATTTGATGCTATCGCTTTGTCGTCCACCAGTTCAAAAACTTCAACAGGGCATACATCCACACATTCACCAGCACCAACACATTTGTCAAGGTCTATTTCAATGGTAATGCCGTCAGCTTCGTACTTTTTTATGGCCATAATGTTCATACCTCCACTACAATATTAATCATAACCCGAAAGGTTTTACTCCGTAAAAACACATTAAACCACTTCTTATATATGATTTACTAAAAGTGAACCTCATTCCTTTTTCATGAAAAACAACCACTGTTCTTTGCTGCCCAGGCCCCTAGTCTTGATAAGGCAGTACACGCCTGATAGTCGCTTTCCTTCAATCCTGAAGATAACCTTACCCTGTTTGTCATCCCCTTCCAGAAGCTCGAAAGTCCCTTTATCCCATATCTTCACCGTACCGGCACCGTAATGCCCCTCAGGAATCACCCCTTCGAACCCAGCATATGACAGGTGGTGGTCTTCAGTAGGTATTGCCAGCCTTTTCACGCCTACCTCTGTGGACGGTTCTTTGGGTACTGCCCAACTGCGCAACACATCCCCGAACTGAAGCCGCAGATCATAGTGCAGTTTGCTGGAATCGTGCTCCTGAATTACATAAATATTCCCTTGAGTTGTGTCTTCAGCCATGCTTTTAGTTTCACAAGATTCGTCAGTTGCCTTAAAATCCTGTTTATTCTTATAGTCATTCAGGTTCATTCTTTTCCCTTCTTTGGGCAAAGATGCTCCAGTATGCAGTTATCATGCTTCGGTTTGCGGGAATTGCACACATTGCGCCCGTGCAGTATGAGCCTCATGGATAGGTCGTTCCACTCCTCCCGCGGGGCAAGTTCCATCAGGTCCTGCTCAATCTTGTTGGGGTCGGTATGTTCGGTCAGTCCAAGCCTGAAGGACAGCCGCTTGACATGAGTATCAACTGCAATGCCTTCAGTGATGCCGTATGCACTGGACAGTACGACATTAGCAGTCTTTCGAGCCACTCCAGGTAATGTGATGAGTTCCTCCATGGTGTTTGGAACTTCGCCTTCAAAATCATTGTGCAGGATCTTGCTGCTGTTTAAAATATTCTTTGCCTTCTGCCGGTAAAAGCCTGTGGATTTAATATCCTGCTCCAGTTCGGCAATGTCGGCACCAGCAATATCTTCCAGGCTTGAGTATTTCCTGAAAAGTTTTTCCGTCACCAGGTTCACTCTCTTGTCAGTACATTGGGCAGAGAGGATGGTGGCAATCAGTAATTGCCAGGGTGCCTTAAATTTCAGTGCAGTCCTGGAGATTGGATATTCTGCCTTGAGCAACCTGATTATCTCAAGCACCCGGTTTTGCTGTTTCATATCATTCAAAGTGTGCAATATAGCGCTCAGCCGACACCGCAGCCAGTGCACCGTCACCCACAGCCGTGGCTACCTGGCGCAACAGTGTGGTGCGGCAGTCTCCGGCTGCAAAGATACCTGGTATGGAAGTAGACAGGTCAGTGCCGGTAATGAGGAAACCATTTTCATCCTTGTCGGCATATATGAAATCAGTACCAGGCTCAATACCTACATACATGAACACGCCCCCTGCCTGTATCTCTGTGGTCTCTTCTGTGAGCTTGTTCTTTACTACTACATTTTCAACAGTGTCAGTACCTTCAATGGACTGCAAGTTAGAGTTCCAGACAAATTCTATCTTCGGGTTCTTAAATGCCCTTTCCTGATTTATTTTTTCAGCCCTCAGTTCATCCCTGCGATGGATGACATAAACCTTGTTGACCATTTTGGTAAGGAAAATAGCTTCAACAATGGCGCTGTCGCCGCCGCCTACCAGTATCACGTCTTTACCTGTGAAGAAGAAACCGTCGCATGTAGCGCACGTGGATACGCCTCTCCCTGTGAATTTTGCTTCACCGGGTACACCCAGTTTCTTAGGATTGGTGCCTGTGGCAATAATAACGGATTTGGTCTCGAACTCACCCTCAGAAGTAACTACAGTTTTGACGTCATCCCCATCTTTGATTTGCAGTACATCAGTAAACTTGATATCAAGATTGAACTTTTTCACATGCTCTTCCATCTTCTGCATCAGATCCATACCACTGACCTCAGGGAAGCCAGGATAGTTCTCAATCAGATGGGTCTTCATTATCTGCCCGCCTACTCCCAGTTTTTCAATAAGCAGGGTATTCATCATTGCGCGTTTGGCATATATGCCTGCTGAAAGTCCTGCAGGACCGCCGCCGATTATAATTACATCATATACCATAGTAATACATCCAATATCATTTATCCTGGAACAATAGTGAGGGGTCTATATCCCCCTACATCAGTCACCGGTTAAGGAGATTGATTGGCTAAACCGGCATCGTTTTCTAAAAAACGATGCGTTTTTATGCATCTCCAATTTTGTCTAATTCGAACACATATAGCACTGATTATACGGATTTTCACGAATCTATTTTTTTATCCGTGCGAATCAGTGTCATCCGTTCAATCCGTGTTCTATCCCATTTTTTCTCTTAACCGATAACGTATATATTTCCCTTTCACTTCATTATACTTTTGTCACAATTAATTGAAACATGGAATTATTAAGTAATGTTTTCCACCCATTTTCATGACCTTTGTTTCCATCACAGGCTCCCTGCACTTTGAACATGACACTGAATTATGTATCCTGGCCTGTTGTGACAGTTCAATTGAAACGTCATGTATGTCGAACAAATCATGTTCAGGCATGGACAGTATGCTATCTGCTAAAATCTTAACATACAATAGATGTCAATGGTCACACAAATTGATTGCGATATGATTTGTATCAGAACAATTCAAATATGCTGATACCTGTTAGCGTGAGTATGGTCACTACCACCCCAGCTATTAGTACGCCGACAAAGATAGCAGGTAAAGCGTGCCTGAACTTAATACCAAACACGAATGCTGCAGCGCACCCGGTCCATGCACCGGTGACCGGCAGTGGCATTGCTACAAATAAGGTAAGTGCCAATGTTCCGTATTTTTCAAATCTTTCACTGTGGTTATGGTGAGTCCTGGTGAACAACCATGTGAAAAATATATCAAAAATACTCCATCGCCTCAGAAAGGTCGACACCGGTTCAAGGAACAATAACAGCGGAATAACGGGAATCATATTGCCGAGCACGGCCAGGAAATATGCTTCAGGGGCAGACATTCCGAATCCCCCAACCTCAACCGGGGCCAATGCAAGGGGTATGGCACCCCTAAGTTCAGATACAGGTAGCATACCAATGATAATCGTAGCCGCCCATTGTGGTATCCACGAAATGAAACCGGCAATGGTGGCGCTAACTGTCATTTCCCTTTTCCGGCCAGTACGAAATAAGCAAGCAATGCTTCTAACTGTATCCGCTCATTAGCGCCTTCGGTCAGCCTGAAATCAATCTCGCCAATACGGTCCATTAACTTAACTTTCAGGATATCAGGGATGGTCTTGTCGAACATTGTCCTGTGCAGCTGGACAATTATGTCCTCGCCTGAAAGGCCCTGGTTGATAAGCAGGGTATCCAGTTGTTTGCGGGCACCAAGGAAGTCCCCGGCCAGTGACAGGTCAATGAGTTCACCGATCTCTTCGGGCCTGGCTGTGGCAGTTATCTGGTATATGGCATCCATATCTACTTTATTTTCCAGCAAACCGGCAGCCTGAAGTGAATTTATGGCTTTCCTCATATCACCTTGCGATACATATTTGATGGCTTCCATTCCTTCATCAGTGACCTCAAGTCCTTCTTCTTTGGCTATGTAGGACACACGCTGCTGTATGGCTTCCTGGGATATAGGGGCGAACCTGTATACTGCACATCTTGACTGGATGGGTTCTATTATCTTGGATGAATAGTTGCATGAAAGAATGAACCGGCAGGTATGTGTGTATTTTTCCATTGTCCGCCGCAGTGCGCTTTGGGCATCAGAAGTTAGGGCATCTGCCTCGTCCAGGAATATTATCTTGAAATCAGCTTCACCAAGTGGAGATGTCCGGGCAAAGTTCTTTATCTTGGTTCGCACAACATCGATGCCTCTCTCATCGCTGGCATTGAGTTCAGTGAAGTTGTTAGTCCAGGTGTCACCGAACATTTCCTTTGCGATGGAGATGGCAGAAGCGGTTTTGCCCACGCCTGGCGGGCCCGAAAACATAAGATGGGGCAGGTTGCCTGATTTTACGTATGACAGGAGGCGTTTTATAACCTCATCCTGTCCGACTATGTCTTTCAGGTTGAAGGGGCGGTATTTTTCAATCCAGATCTGTTCTTTTATTGTGACGACCTCCTTATCGGATGGATGTATATGGGGTTTAATGGGGATAAGGTTTTTCAAAATATGGCTGTATAATGATGAAACCATCAAATTAGAATTAAATCATGCATTTCTTATTTGATAGTTCGATTATATCAACCGACTGAGTAAAAAAACACACTGGATTTTAAGTCACAAACCTCGTTTTGGAAAAACGAGGCATCAAGGAAGATGCTCGTGGGTTATTTTATTTTCCAATTGCTTTTTCCTAAAAAACAATTAGTAATAGAAAAATACTTGTGTTGATAATTACATTAATTAGCAATCAAAGCAATAGAAAACATATTATTTAAAATTATAAATATTATTGAAGGACTATTTGCTTAACTAATGCAACACCATTACCAGCTTCATTGACTCTTACTGTAAAGAAATTGCCGATAATATTTGTTATATTGCCTATTAAAAGTCTTATATCAGTATTGTTTTTTACGATAATCTGGTTATGTTGGATTTTTATAATATAGCCATCAATTAAATCAGTATTGTTATTATTAATTTTCAAAGTATCTGTTGATATGAGATTTATACTATTGATTTTCACAAGAGTGGTGTTCATACCTGCGAAAACTGTTTCCAAAGTAAAATTCAAGACTTTAGTTTTACTTGGTACATCAAGATCTAAGGTATATATGAAGTCCTCCCCCTCACGCACGACTTGATTGTTGACTTCCTCCCCGTCTTTATTAAGTGATAACCATGCCATTTCATCTTCTACATTGACCTCTAAAACTGTAATACTCCAGCCATTTAGCAGAATGATAGTTTCACCAACTCTTAAAAGGTGAGAATTTTCTTCAATTTCATCAATAAGTTTTCTAGCAATAATCCAATTGGTTGCATTTCGATCTATTATAGTATATTTATCCCCACCAAATGCAATATTTTCCCTCCAAGATTCTGTAGTATAAATTAATTCTCCTTTTGGTATGGTCAAATCAGGATATATTGGAATAAATATTGATTCATTTCCTACATTCTCTTCTAAATCGTAATATAAAATTGATGGACTATCAATAGATGTAGCATATAATGAAGTTAAATTGGAAGCATTAGTAGCGCCTACAATCTCATAATATGTCCCGATTTCTTCAACGGCCTCTGCCAAATTTGATAAATCCACTTCATGTTGTTTCATCTGAGGAACATTTTTGTCTTTATCATCATATTTTTTTGTATCAAGCAATGTTGAGGGGGCTGTCTGTTTTGATTTAAAAAATTTTTCTGAAATATGGTCTGGAATCTTTACAAATATTTTATTTAATGAAAGATGTGGATGCTGTAATTCTACATTCAGTCCATTTTGTAAAAAAATTATTTTTACCTCATTAAACGACTCTTGAATTGGTTCAAAGATCATTTCTCCTACTTTCGTTCCTTGTTCGCGATCAGGATATTGAAAATCAATTTTTATTTTTGTTATTCTTCCCCTTTTAATAATGGAATAGACTGAAATTTCCACCCCACTTGTATAATAATGTTTAAGCCATTGTAAAAGTGAATCATCAGGCATCTCTTCTTGTAAAATTTCTAAAATTTTAATCGGCGCTCTTTTGTAAGATATATTCAATTCGTCTGAAAATCTTAACAGTGTAGCTAGAAATCGAACTCTTATAGTTTCAGTAACGACAATTTTATCATCATAATCTTCAGATTCAAGATTAACACTACGGTGCCCTTCACAAATTAATCTAACACATACTGATTCATGGGGATCTAAACTCAAGATGTCTGCATGGTCAATTACATATTTCCCACTTCTTATATGGTGCTCTTTTCTAATCACATCTTCTTTTGTAAAAGGCATTTCATTTGTACTAATCGCCTTTGCTGTATCTTCATCATCGGGATTAGGAATTTCCATACCCACATCATGCAAATATACAGATGCTAACAAATAAAATATTTCATGTTTAGTTAGCTCATAAGTAGATTCAATTCCATCAACTAAATCGTTTAGTATCGAGATTATTGCATGAGAGTGATCAATTCCATGAATTGTGAAATATTTATGATGTAATAATCCTTGTTTAAACAATTCTTCTGAACTGTTTTTGATAATTTCAAGTCGTGATTTAAATGGAGTAGCTGATAATGCCTCTTCAAGATTCATTTACACATTTTCTCCTTTTTCCAATAGGCAATTTTTCGTATCCACTTCAAATCTAAGGGTAACTGACTCCTTTTTGAAATCGAAAACATGCTTAAGCACTTTATTTAGATAATCCAAATATTCATTTTACCCTGATTTTTGAAGTGAATACAATTTTTCCTCAATCTTAACGATGTTATTTTTAATGTGTATTGATAAATTTACTGAACTATTAACATTTCGATAAATACTTGAAATTTGGATATTGCCATCTTTTATGCTTCAAGGCACGCGTCACTATACCCCGGACATAAGTCCAAGGCCTGTTTATAGCACTTAGCATTACGATTTTCGGTCTTGTCCGGCGATATATTTCTCAACAACTTCCCGGCCATGCCCAACACTTCCATGATAG
>JAGLRT010000021.1 GCA_023136155.1 Methanosarcinales archaeon | reverse complement strand
ATTGATCTCATTTCTTCTTAAAAATGTATGGCTTTGTCTTCAAAGAAGGCATTTTTCGATTGTTAAACCAGGTCCGATGACTATAAAATATGACTTGTTTAGGTTTGATATATTTATTCTTCTTATTGAAGAATGGGTGAGATGTAAATTAAAAGTCAAGTCTTCAATGGAGTGTATCAGATGAATGAATCAGTGCGGTTTTTTAGCGAACTACTGAAATTAAGTGAAGCTTGAGGAGTTGGGATATTTCCCAACTCTAAAACCTGCCTTCTGTAAGGCTTAAATGGTCTTTTTCTATTTCTACGATGGCTGTGAATATTTCTTTAATCCGCTCTTCGGTGGCATCGTCCAGAAATTCGATATAGTGTTTTATTGCGTTTGCCTCTCTCTGGTGTGACTCTGCCAGATTGCCCACGTTCTCATTATTGCACATGTCCTTGTCCCTGCTGATGTCTGGTGAGGATATCTTAAGTTCCTTGGCAATGGTGGAAGCATGTTCGGACTCTATCTTGCCCAATCTCTTGAACATGGTTGAATCTGCCACATTATCTGAGTGACTGGCGGCACAAAAGTAGAATTCTGCATTACCTACCTCCAGTTTAAGTGCTTCTTTTAAGTTATTGCGCGAAATATCGGTCAAAGTGTATTCAGGAATTTCGAAATCTTTTGCCTCTATCAGATAGGCCTGGTGTGCACCGCAAAATGGACAATGTGTAGGCGCAAAATCCCCCAGGTAACCTTCCTGGCATATCTTGCATTTAAAAACTTTCATATTATCAACCAATTGTTCATTACGGTCATAGAAATTAAAGCCTTTCGATAAACATGAATTAAATGTTATTTCCACAAAACCTTAAAGTAATATTAAATCCTAGTGGTTACACTTAGTGTAAAATAAATTATTTGTAAAAAAGAGATTGCAGCATACTGGTTATAATTATAAAATGGTTTATATATTCAAAGGCAATTATATATAGTTAAAATTCATTCAATCAATTACCGGTGAAATTTAAATGATGAATTACGGAACCCTACTCTTGAACAGTACGTTATTGTTTAGTCTTCTGTCCATAGCACTGCTTCTGTATCGTGAATATTCAGGTGTTGAAGATATCACCAAATCGGCCAGGTGGACCATCAGGATATCGGCATTGCTATCAATACTTTCCATGGCGTTGCTAATATATTATTTCCTGACATCTGATTTCAGGTTCATTTATGTTACCAGGAACTCTTCTACTTTGCTCAGTCCTTTCTACCAGCTGGCCGCTACCATTGCGGTACAGGATGGTGCAATGGTGTTGTGGGCTGCGCTCGTGTTCTTACAGGCCCTGTGGATAAGTGAAAGGTACAATCTGGATTCACCATTTTTCAGGAGAATGCAGATAATCATGCTATCTGTTGGTGCCATTTTCATCTATGTCATTGTGTACAAGTCCAGCATGTACCCGTTCCAGACCTGGTTCGACCTGTGGGGCAGTCAATATGACTTAGCGGTAGATTACGCCTTCTCTGAAGGAGCAGGATTGCGTCCCATACTTAAGGATCCCATAATGGCAATCCACCCACCTTTGCAGTTCGTAGCCTATGCCACCACACTGATACCCTTTGCTGCAGCCCTTTCATACCTGATAACCCCGGGTCTGGGCAAACAGTGGGAGAGAGTACAGCGCCAGTGGATACGCATCTCCTGGTTCACAATGTCAATTACACTGGTGGTAGGCGGCGCATGGATTTACGGGCTGGCCCAGTGGGGTACACTTTCAGGTACAGGCAATATCTGGGCATGGGATCCTTATGAGACCACGCCTTTCCTTGTATGGCTGATAACAACCATGTTCATTCACATGGCTTATAAATACAGGACCAAAGGCGCATATGAGAACCTGACACCCCTGTTCGCGACACTTACATTCACGAGTTCAATGTATGCTGGTTGGGTGGCACGGAGCGGTTCGGTATCATCCACTCACGATGTAGGTGCACTGCCCAGTGGAAGTATATTCTTCTGGGTAACTGTGTTGCTGCTGGTAGGAGTGACAGTGATGACTTTTATGCGGATTAAGGATGCAAAAGATGAGGACGGAGCAGGCGGGCATCTGCTGTCCGAGTCTAATTTATTTGACCTTACAGCTATCGTATTCATTATACTCTCTTTCGTTGCTTTCTTTGGTATAACCGCGCCTATCTATTCAAAACTTGTAATGAACATTAACGCCAGTCCTACTGAACGGGAGTTTTTCAATACGCTGGCATACCCGTTCACCATGCTGTTGATGTTAATTATCGGTGTATGCCTGCCCTATAAGTCCATTGTGAAAAAAATCGGGGCGCAGAAGTATCTCATTGCTGCGGCAGTTGTATTGCTGTTTAGCATTATTCTTGCCTTTATTGTACCCGAGGGACGACCTGAATACTATTTGATAAACCATGCAAGTCCGTTCTTCCGGTCTGCTTCCGGTTTCACCCGGATGCTTGGCAGCATATCACTGCTAAGTTATGCGCCGATATTTGTATTCTCGCTGATTGCTATATTGTATAAATTCTCTATAGACACAGGAAATACAGAGGATAAGAAAAAGCTGCTTAAACCTGCAGGAGTGGCCTTGATACACCTTGGGACTATTATGCTGCTTTTGGGTGTAATTGTAAGCCAGTCCTTTGATGTGACCTATCGGGTAAATTATGCAGACTCCAAATTGGGAGATACCCAGTATATCAGTGTCGGATTGCTTGACGATTATGGTACGAATAAGGATTACAGTGACAATCCACTTGGTTTCCAGCTAATATTTGCCGATAACGGTGGTCCAATTCATAAGGAGACAACCAATGACAGGATGGTGGAGGGGCAAATCAAGAATGCTTTCTATGTTAATCTGTATCGGAGTGAAAATCTTGTATCCACTGGTGCGGTGCGTTACTGGACCGAGCTATATGACGAGAACTTGGATGGTACACCTGAACGGGTTGAGTGGACCAAGATTATGGATGATGAACAGCTATTCACGACTTATCATGTGAAGTATGGTGGGCGGGCAGGCAGTGGCTACAGTTTTGTGGTGAAAGAGATACCTCTTATCAGTTTCGTTTGGATCGGGTCTGCTTTGATGTGTATCGGTTCCCTGCTGGTATTTGCTCATCAGCAGGTGTTCAGTGCAAGTGTTGAAGTGCCTGAGCCCTGGCAGCGGGCTGCTCCTGTCAAGAAAACAGCTAAAAAGAAGCCTGTGGCTGATAAAAATGGCAAGGGCAAAGCTGCCAATAAGTATGAAAAGATGTTGATGGACGAACTCGAGGCCGGGAAGTAACTATGGCCTCATTGTTTTTTTTTTAATTGTTGGTGAAGTTTTTTAAAATAGCTTCAATACCTTATGGTTTAGCTGGGCGATGGGTGAAGTGCATTTAAGGTGTTGCATGGGTGTATGGTTAATTCACCACAAGGGCGCAGAGGGGAAGAGAAGGGGAAAAAACCTCAGTGGTATCCGCTTCAAATCTAAGGGTAACTGACTACTTTTTGAATCTAAAGCCTGCTTAAGCACTTGATTTAAACAATCCAAATGTGCATTTCACTCTGATTTTAGAGATCGACACCCTCAGTACACTTTTTGGTTTAGAAAAGAGGAGGATAGGGGCCCGATTTCCGTAGGAGCCCCACTAAATAACAAGTCTTCAATATTCGACCTGAAATGTCAGGTAATTTTACTCTCAGACCATTATATGACCCTTAATATGCCATATAATATGCCAGTTTTTTCTTTTCTGAAGAGTTCAATTTTCCATAGATGGCATCATACAATGCCAAAATCTGGTTCGAATCATTCGAATTCTCAAGCTCCTGGGCCGCTTGCCTGAATGTCTTCCATATATCCTGTGGGTGGGAATTCATATTGTTTGCAGCTTTTTGAGCTATTGGTTCGACTATTCCCTGTATTGCCGATAATTTTGCCTTTCGATCCACATAGAATTCTCCCTTGTATAGTTCAAATGCTTTAGGGTTTGTTTGTTCCCATGTTTTTATATGGGACGGTAATTCAATATTTTCTGGCATACTTAATCACACTCCATTCGTGTCATCGATTTATATTTTAGTAATACTTGGTATTACGATTATACCCATTCGTGTTACTAGTATAAATGATTTATGCTATAATTCAGTGTATTTTTATTTTTGTCTGGTCTTTTAACGTATAACGAACCGCAAATAAATCAGATTTCGCATGCAATATCCACGTTAATCCGCGGTTAACAGAACTGATCATTAAGTGTAACCAGAAAGTAATAAAAAGTCTCATAATTCACCTAAATGACCAACCAGACGCCTGCGATTGTGATGAGTATCCCCAATAAAAGCTGTTTTGTCACTCGCTCCCCTAAAAACTTTACAGCCAGGATGCTGGAGAACAGGGGTGTGACCGAGCTTAATGAAGTAGCTTGGGCAGTGCTGATGTTGGTAAGACTCACAAAGAACATGTAACTACCCAGCCCCATGCCGAATATCCCTCCGAGAGCAAGAAATAATGAAGAGTGCTTATTCAGCTTTAAGGCAGCAGCAGGTCCCTTATCCAAAGAAAAAAGGAAAAACATAGTCATCACAGGAATGGGCAGGCTTATGAAAGCCCCCCATAAAGGTTCCACATAATAAAGACCGGTCCTGCTAGCGATTATGGAAAAAGCATAACAAATAGCGGCCATTAGAGTGAATAACACACCCAGCTTCGGGTTCTTTTCGCTGCCCAATGCCTTCTCCCCGCTTAGTACTAATATACCCATGACGATGAGGACGGTCCCGACCACCACCCCTGGGCCGATGGCTTCTTTCAATATCAACCGGCTGAGCACCATGGTAAAGAGGGGAAAGGTGAATATCATGGGCAGGACCCTGGATACGGAAGCATATTCCAAACCCCGGAAATACAAGTATCCGCCTATAAGGAGCTTCAGCAATCCACCCATTGAAAGGAACAGGAATGCCATTAAGGGTATAGTGAGGTCAAAACTGTGGAGCAATATATTCAGTATAAACATGAAGCCCATTGCTGCTGTTGTGCGTACCATTAACGCGGGTATAGGCTTCATATCTTTCAAGCCAATCTTGTATAGCACTGCAGCAATAGACCAGAAGAGTGCAGCCATGATGGCCGAGATCTCACCGATACCTATCATATGTTATTGTGATGCTATGGAGAGGATATAAAGTTTGCAGGGCATCCGAATTTCTCAAAATATTATTCGTAGTGAGAGCACGTTTTATCTCCTGTTCTTTGCACATACTGGTAAGATGTATGAACTGTACTACGGTAATCCACTTGCATCAGCTCCCGAATATGACCTGGGTGAACTATACATTTCTGCCACAACACCCCTGGCATACGCACTTGGTGAACGTATTAATCCTGCATTCGATGACGATCCTGATAAGGATGGTGTAGGTGCTGCCGACAACTGCCAGTTCATCAATAATTATGACCAGGCTGATCTTGATAAACAGCCATCGGGCCAAATCGAAGATTATTAGATGGGGACCAGACTACATAATAATAGAACGAATTCGATATATGGTGTATATAAAAATAAGATTAAGTTGTTGGTAGTATTTGGAGAATGACTGAAATAAAAGATCCTATCGAAGCGCGGGTTTCAAGACTTGGCAATTACTTGATCCGAGCACATAAACATAATAAGGCATCTATTCTTTTCGCACTGTATCTTAGTGAGTATGTGCGTGCTGATATCGAGAACGAGATCAAGCAGTTGCTGAATGAACAGGGACTTGAAGCTCTCAATGTTGATGCCGGAGAACATAAAGACCTGCCGTCTTTTTTTTCTTCCAGTAGTTCCGGCCAAAATGTTTTTTTTGTACATAATATGGAAAAAGGTTTTCCTGATGCCCTAAGGTATTTGAATTTCAAAAGAGAGGATATTATTGACCATCGGGTAAAGACAGTATTCTGGGTAACAGAGAAAGAACTTACTCGCATTGGCAATGAAGCACCCGACTTCTTTGCCTTCAGGAACAGGGTCATAGAATTTATTGAAGTGCCGCTGGCAGAAGAGCGCAAAACCGCTCTCGTTGAATTTGAACTGAAAACTGAATATAATTCACTTGATGAGATAAAACGCAGTATAGAATTAAAAAAAACACTGCTTTCAGGACTTTCAAAGGATGATGAGATAAGCGGATACCTGATGGGTTCGATCGGAATCCTGTATAATCAAATCGGTTCATATAAAAAAGCAATTAAATATCATAAAAAGGCGCTGGACATTGGAAAGGAGATAAAGGACCCGAAGATAATCAACTTTTGCGAAGAGAATCTTAAATCAATCAAATTCTGAAACACAAAATCTACTAAAATCATCTATTTAATTTTCCCAGCCACCACCACTCCAGCACCATCCAGCGCCCGTATCTTCTCCTTTGCAATCCCGCCGTCCCCGCTGATAATGGCCCCGGTACAGCCAATGGTTTTGCCGGCTGGGGCGTTCATACTGACCACATGACATGCCATAGGTTTGATTATATGCTCACAGGCGCTCACACTTACTTAAGTAAATGAAGTTATACTTCATGTACAACAAGTAATCAGTCCGAAATTCAAATTACGAGATTGTAGAAAAAGCATATATTTCGATGATTTTTAATATTTTAAATAATTATAGCATGACGTTGCATATCGATTTACTTGATGAACGTGTTACTAATTGTTTCGATTACATCACTTTTCCGACAGTCTCATTACAACTTCCAAATACTTTCGCCATCATTGGCAGAAGTGCATTCTGTATAAATATTAATAAGGATGTGTTGCAATATACATCACAGGTTGTGCTGATAATGGCTGAAAATATTCGAGAAATTTATCACTTATTTAATCCTGATCAAGTACTGTTAAATGATGAATTGAAAAAATATTATGTTGAAATAGAGCAAAATGAAACAAATATCAAGGATTTACAAATTCGCCTTGAATTAGGATTAGAGACAAGAGAACCAATTAAACTTCTTTTTACAGGACACCGTGGGTCAGGAAAGACAACCACCTTAAACAGACTCGTTTCAAATTTGGATAACCGATTTTTCATTGTACATTATAATGTTTTTGATTTACTGGATCAAAACGATGTAAACTATACTGATGTCCTGTTTTCCATCCTTACGAAAATGCTGGAAAAGGTGGAAAAGGAGAATATCGATTTGGGTGAAACCCTAATGAAAAGGGTAAATAATTGGGGCAGTTCCATTATAAAATCAAAAATCCATGGAAAAATAAAGGAAGGTGGAGCTGGTATTAAAATACACCTAAATCTGTTTGAATTTATGGGGAGGATGAAAAGCGAAACAACTACCAGGGTCGAAACCAGAAAAAAAATCGAACCTCGTGTTTCAGAACTGGTCAGCATAATCAATGACACCATCTCAGAAATTGAAACGACTGGAAAGCAGGTGCTGATTATTATAGACAACTTAGAAAAGATTGATTCTGAAAAAGCACTTCATCTCTTTTATCATCATGGAACCCAATTGACACAGCCACTCTGTAAAATCATCTACACATTCCCCATATCACTCAAAAGTTCTAATGACTTTATGCAGATAAGAATTAACTTCAGTGATGTTTTAATTCATCCTAATATCAAAATTAATGAACGTGAGGGGGTAGGTCATCCTTATCCCAAAGGAAGAGAGTTCATGAAAGAGATCGTATCAAAAAGGGTAAGCCTGGAGCTATTTGAACCAGATGCTCTTGAGTATATTATCGATATGAGCGGTGGGGTAGTAAGGGAATTCATCAGGATTATCAGGGATTCGGCAGTCCGTGCCATAACAAAGAATAAAGACATTATTGATAAAGACATTGCAATGGAAGTAGTAAATGGACTCAAGAATATCTATCAGGCCCAATTGAGTGACGAGGATTATCAGGTGCTGCAAGAAGTCCATCATACAAAAGATATAAAAAAGGATGAAAAACTAGTGGGCCTGCTCCATAATCTCAGTGTACTGGAATACAGGAATGATCGGTCATGGTGTGATCTCAACCCAATTGTCCGTGCCATCCTGGATGAGAAAAACTTGCTGTGAAAACCGTTGCCCAAATTGGTATTAAATATGGAATTAACATCCGACCATCTTTCCAAACTGGATGAAGTAATTACTCTTCTCTCCATTTCCAATGATCTGACTATTGCCTTTGTTCGCTGTAACGAACCAGTGTTATGCCATGCCCTTGATAACGAGATCAGGCAACGGGTGGGAAATGAGATTTTTATTTATGACATCCAGATGGATATTAATTCCACAAATCTCATAAAAAATCTACAAAATGCAATGCATTCGGCTTTATATAATACACAAAAAAAAGCAAACAAAAAAGTCGCATTTTTCGTTTTTGGTCTGGACAATGCAATTGAAAAGAAAAACCAGGAGGGAAAATCGGAGGCACTTGTGCTGCTTAACATGATGCGGGAAGAGTTCCTGAATATTAATCATACTTTAATACTCTGGATCAACAGTGCATCGTTATCCATGATCCTGAAAGAAGCACAGGATTTCTTTTCATGGCGAACGACCGTGTTTGAGTTTGACTTGGAGCGAAAGGAACAAGCCAGGATGGTTGCTGATTTTGGAGAAACTGATCTGCAATTTTTGGATAAGGAAGGACTTGAAGAGCGATGGACCAATTACACCAGATTACTAAAAGAATATCAAGAAAAAGGAATTCAGGATGCTTCCAAGTTTGCTGATTGGAATTACAATCTCGGAGTAATCAAATTACTTATGGGTTTTGCAGATGAATCGTTGAAATATTTCCAAAAATCTCTGATTTTTTTAGAAAAAGTACCAGATAAAAATAAAACGAGTAATATATTCAGTTCATTTGGTATAGCTTACAGTAATCTGGGGCAGGTAGAAAAGGCAATAGAGTACTATGAAAAGGCACTGGTGATAGCAAAAGAAATAGGAGATCGGCGGGGAGAAGGATCTGACCTCGGAAACATCGGGAATGCATACAGTCATCTGGGGCAGGTGAAAAAGGCAATAGAGTACTATGAAAAGGCGCTGGTGGTAGCAAAAGAAATAGGTGACAGGCATGGAGAAGGAAACTGGTTTGGAAACCTCGGTAATGCCTACAGTAATCTGGGTCAGGTGGAAAAAGCAATCGAGTACTATGACCGGGCGCTGGTGATAGCAAAAGAAATAGGTGATAAGCGGAATGAAGGAACCAACCTAGGAAACACCGGGAATGCATATAGTGATTTGGGTCAGGTAGAAAAGGCAATCGAGTACTATGACCAAGCACTGCTTATCTCAAAAGAAATCGGTGACCGTCGTGGAGAAGGAAACCACCTCGGAAACCTCGGTATTGCCTACAGAAATCTGGGTCAGGTAGAAAAAGCAATCGAGTACTATGATCAGGCGCTGGTAATTGGAAAAGAGATTAAAGACCCGAGCTTAATCAACTTTTGTGAGAAAAATATCAAATCAATTAAATCCTGAAACACAGACTTATTCAGATCATCCTCTTCATCTTCCCAGCCACATCCCCAGGACTCCCAGCCACTACCACCCCAGCACTCTCCAGCGCCTCAATCTTCTCCTTCGCAGTCCCGCCACCCCCACTGATAATAGCACCAGCATGGCCCATAGTCTTGCCAGGCGGCGCGCTCACACCCACTACATACCCTACAACAGGCTTGGTCACATGCTCCCTTATATATTCAGCAGCCTCCTGTTCGGCTGTGCCCCCTATCTCCCCTATCAGCACCATGGCATCGGTCCGGGGGTCCTGTTCGAACAGTTCAAGAACATCTATGAACGAAGTGCCTATAAGCGGATCACCGCCTATACCCACACAGGTGGACTGACCCACACCATGATTGCTCAGCGCATTAACCACCTCATAGGTCAGGGTACCGCTGCGGGATACCACACCCACATTGCCTTCTAAGAAGATTGAGTCCGGCATAATACCCACCCGCGCCTGGCCCGGTGTGGTGATGCCCGGACAGTTGGGTCCTACCAGCCTTACACCAGTACCTTCCAGACTACCCAACACCTGTACCATGTCCTTGACCGGTACACCCTCGGTCACGCACACAACCAGTTCAATACCTGAATTCACAGCCCCCATAATGGCACTGGCAGCATGGGCTGGTGGTACAAAAATGATCGAGGTGTTTGCATCGGTATTGTCAACTGCCTCCCGCATCGTATCGAATACGGGCACATCCTCCACACACTGGCCACCTTTGCCCGGAGTAACTCCCGCAACGATGCGGGTGCCAGCCTGCAACATGAGCTTTGTCTCAAAAGAGCCTACGTGCCCGGTGATACCCTGCACCACCAGTCGGGTGTGCTTATCGACCAGGATGCTCATGATACCATCTCCACTGCAATCCGGGCTGCCTCATCAGTGCTGTTCGCCACCGTTACTTTTGCACCCTGCAATATCTCCCAACCCTGCTCCTGGTTGGTACCGGTCAGCCTGATGACCACAGGGATGTCCAGTCCCTGCAACTTTTCACTGATACCCTCTGCAATCTCATCGCACA
>JAGLRT010000020.1 GCA_023136155.1 Methanosarcinales archaeon | reverse complement strand
TGGATGGCAATGCAGGTCGGTATGTCATTCATTAGTGCATATCACATGTGCGCTGGTGAAGCAGCAGTCGCTGATCTTGCATTCACAGCAAAGCACGCTGGTCTCGTAGAGATGTCCGAGATGCTTCCCGCAAGGCGAGCAAGAGGACCTAACGAGCCTGGTGGTCTGTCCTTCGGTCACATGGCCGATATCATCCAGACCTCAAGGAAATTCAGAGATGATCCATGTAAGATCGCTCTGGAAACCTGTGCAGCAGCTTCAATGCTGTACGATCAGATCTGGCTTGGCGGATACATGTCCGGCGGTGTAGGTTTCACAATGTATGCCACAGCAGCATACACCAACAACATCACCGACGACGACCTGTATGCATCCACAGAATACGCCTGGGATAAATACAATTGCGCAGTAGGCAAGAACGTAGCACCAAGTGTTGATATCATAAGAGATATCGGTACCTGGGGTACACTGTACGGTCTTGAACTGTACGAAAACTACCCAACTGCTCTGGAAGATCACTTCGGTGGTTCACAGAGAGCAACTGTGGTTTCCACAGCTACCGGTGCTGCAGTGGCAATCGCCACAGGTAACTCCAATGCTGGTCTGTCTGGCTGGTATCTGTCCATGTACCTCCACAAAGAGGCACACGGTCGACTCGGCTTCTTCGGATATGACCTGCAGGATCAGTGCGGTGCAACCAACGTGTTCTCTTATCAGTCCGATGAGGGTCTGCTTGGTGAACTGAGAGGAGCAAACTACCCCAACTACGCCATGAACGTAGGTCACCAGGGCGGTTATACAACCGTCGTTACCGGTGCCTACACTGGCAGGGGAGATGCCTTCGCATGCAACCCACTGGTTAAGACATGCTTCGCCGATGACCTCATGAACTTTGACTTCATGGAAGTCAGAGAGTGCTTCGGTAAGGGTGCACTTAGAGAATTCGACAGGTGCGCTGGTGAGCGAGCCTTCGTTATTCCAGCAAAATAAATAGAAAAAATTTCACTGTAGGTGTGTTTTCCACACCTACAACTTTTCTTTTTTTGGCTCTATACACTTAGTGGATAACTTTCTTTAAAGATGTGAAGAAGTCAATTGATTTAACATCTGACTTTTTGGGTTTTACATGCCACATATTTAACATGCCTGAAACTCAGGTTAACAAAAACTATTCAAGTATCAGGGACATTATTACCTTTCATGAGCAGTGAGATTGTTATTGGTATTTCTGGTGCGTCAGGAGTCATATACGGCATTAGGCTGCTTGAAGTATTAAAAAGTAAGGACGATATGGTTGTCCATCTGGTGATTTCCGAACCAGGCAAACAGGTTATTGGGATTGAGACTGAGTATTCTGTAACTGATGTGGAGGCACTGGCTGATTATGTATGGGGTGAGCGTGAATTCATGGCTCCAATTGCCAGCGGTTCACACAGGACTGATGGTATGGTTATCGTGCCATGCAGTATGAAGACACTTTCCGGGATTGCCAATGGTTTTTCGGATACACTCATCGGACGTGCAGCAGATATCTGCCTGAAAGAGGACCGCCGGTTGATTCTTGTTCCCAGGGAGACACCTCTAAGTCTGATTGATCTGGAAAATATGGTGAGGGTGAGGCGGGCCGGGGCTGCGGTTCTCCCTGCATGCCCGGGACTGTACCCGAAACCACAGAGTGTAGCTGAAATGGTTGATTTTGTCGTGGGCAGGGTGCTTGACCTGCTGGGTATAGAGCACGGGCTGTATCGCAGATGGGAGTAGGAATTAAGTCAAGGCGGTCCTGTAATGGCAACAAATATGAATTTGAGAAAAGCTGCCCATTTTACTATCTGGATAACAGTTATTATAGTAATAAGTACGGTATTAATGTCAGGTTGTATTGACAGGGGAAGTCTAACGGATATTACTGGTGACCCTGTAGTTAAAAGGGCACAACCTTACATTAGTCAAATTGTTTTTGATGATATTAATTTAAGGAAAGAGGCTGCTACTATCGTAAGTAATTGCCCTTCAGGAGATAAGGAATGCCAGACATCTGGAATTTATCGATACGTTATTGAAAATTATTCATATTACAGTGACCCAAGAAACCAGGAATTCATCCAATCTCCATATGATACAATGGATGTGCAGGGAGGAGATTGCGAGGACCTGACAATATTACTCATGTCACTGTTAGAGAATCTGGGAATTAAGACATATTTTGTTATAACCGAAGACCATGCATATTGTCTGGCATATGATGTTGATACTGATAATTTAGTGCAATATCTCGAAGAACCACTTCTTATCCAGGTTTCAAAGGACATGAGTCAAAATGGAAATATGGAGGTGGTCATGGAAGGGGGCAAACTCTTTATCGTAGAGCAGAAACTGCAAACCTTTACTTTAAAACCCGGATATTTATTTTATTATGGAGGAAATGGTTCTGGATTATCGTCACCTATTGAGTATATGAATGTCAAGTATGATATTTCCTCATCTCAACCTTTGACAACTTACGTAGTTCCATCCAGGGAAGATTATGAACTACTGTCCAGGAATAAACCCTTTGAATATTATCCATCTTGTCAGAATCTCGATGTCGTATGGACAAGTGATTCATGTGATGGTCTAACGACTTATGGTGGCTTGGTTCTGAAGAATGATAACAAGAATGATGCCATTGTTGATATGGATTTGAGATTTTATTTCTATTATTCTCCTGTTGAACTTTTTAAAGACCAGCAGATATCATATTATGAAATTGATGGTAAGAAATGTATTGTTCTTGATGCCACTGCCGGTAAATACGGCTATCCCGGATATGATGCAAATATTGAAACAGAAAAAATTGCTCTGGACCCGTTAACGAAAGAATATCTATATCTCAAATAATCTCTCAGTACTTTTGAATTACTTTAATTCTGATTCAATTGTGTTGTTGTATTGAGCTGATACTCAGGAAAATGTTCACTTCGTTCGTATTTTCTAAGCCTACTGGAAAGTATATACTCTTCTACACGTTCAAAAATTATAAGTAATATCTTCAATTATTAACAGATATGAATGTAAGATACCTGGGGCATTCGGCTTTTTTAATCGAGGACATACTTATAGACCCGTATTTAAGTGGTAATCCTAAATGCATGTCAGCACCTGAGGAGATTGAATGCAGTATTATTTGCCTGACCCATGACCATCACGATCATGTAGGAGATGCTTTTGAAATAGGGAAGCGCAACAATGCTGTGATCGTAGCGATAAATGATTTTGCCAAGGATGTATATTTTGAAGGGGTAAGGACTGAAGGTATGAACATCGGGGGCAAGATAACGATTGGAGACTGGGATATAAAGATGGTAGAGGCACTGCATTCTTCAAACAAAGGACATCCCGCAGGTTTTATCCTGAAACACAGGAAGTTCAATCGGACCGTATACCATGCAGGGGATACAGGGCTGTTCAGTGATATGAGATTGATAGGGGATGAAGGGATTGATATTGCGATGCTGCCTATCGGGGACCGATATACTATGGGGATAGAAGATGCTGCTAAGGCTGTTGAATTTATAAAACCCGGGCTGGTAATTCCCATGCATTATGGTACATTCCCTGCGGTGGAAGTCAACCCTGAAATGTTTAAAAACCAATGTCCGGTTGAGGTTAGGATATTTCAATTGGGCGAAGAAAATGACCTGTAATGGGAATCGACCTGTCAAATGAACATAAAAAATAAAAACGCCCGGACCGGGATTCGAACCCGGGTCGAAGCCTCGACAGGGCTTCATGATAGTCCCCTACACTATCCGGACGCTGTGAAATCTGTGTATCTACATGATGTTGCGGGTACTTCTGAATGCGATTCATTACATTTAAGCCTTACGTTGGGCACCTGATATTAGTCATAAATGACTTTATTTCATTAAAGATAAAAAAACTGGACAATACCGATTAAGGGTAAAAAAATAAGAGTTTTTTATACTATAACAAACTACAAGTGAACGCAAATAAACGCAGATTTCGCCTGTAGTATCCGCGTTTATCTGCGGTTAACAGAACTGATTATTAAGTGTGATCAGGAAATAATAAAAAGTCTCTAAAAATTAATCTAACAATAATAATAATAGCGGACTCGCCGCGATTC
>JAGLRT010000002.1 GCA_023136155.1 Methanosarcinales archaeon | reverse complement strand
CCATCCCAGGGGTCGCCCGGATTCGGTGTGGTGGGTTCGCTGATGGGGGGTAATGCTGGCTGTCGGATATAGGTCTGGAAAGAACTGAAACCCCTGGGGGGTATGGCATTCACCCATCGCCCCGCCGTTGCGACTGATTAAATTATATCAAGATCCTAAAACTCAATCGAGGAAGAATCCCCAATATTTAATGAATTATGTTTACCCACAAGATTTGTATCATCGCCAATAATAGACAACTGCAGATTTACCTTTGATATATGTGTTCTCTCTCCTATCACACTGTTGGAAATGATTGAATTCTCAATGATCGTATCACTTGCAACAGAAGCATACGGCCCCACAACCGAATTGATCACCTTGACATTATCCCCGATAGCTACCGGGTGAATTATCACTGAATCCACGATCCTATGTTCCCCGTTCGAATATTCCTTCTCATCCAACAGTACTCTGTTCGTTTCAAGCAGGGATTCAGCATGCCCGCAATCGTACCAGCTGGAAACAGTAAAGGTCTTGAATCCACTACTGCGCTTTATCATCTCCTGCAATGCATCAGTCAACTGGTATTCTCCCCGCGTCTTGATGTTATTCTCAAGCATCCAGTCCAGCACTTGGAACAATAGTGATGTATCCTGAATGAAATATACACCGGCAATACCCAGATTTGAAGACGGATTTGCAGGTTTTTCCTGCAATTGTTTTATACATGAAGATTTAGGTTCCAGTTCAACAATACCGTATTTTTGCGGTTCGTCCACCTCTCTCACACCGATGGAACCAGAACACTGGCCGTTATTCTTATGCTGTTCGTAGAAATCCAGATAGCCGGATTTGAATATCATATCTCCCAGAGCAATCATAATGTCAGAATCGCCCACAGCATCTTCAGTCAAGTATATGGAATGTCCGAGGCCAAGTCTTTCATCCTGATTGACATATCGTATATTGAACAGATGGCCGTAATACTCATCCACGTAGGGTATCAACAATTCCTTCCTGTACCCAACTATCAATATAACCTCTTCAGGTTCAAGGTCTATCATCCTGTCAAGTATATGCCCTATAATGGGTTTACCTGCAATATACACCATTGATTTTGGTTTGGTGTGTGTATGTGGGAACAGTCTTGTGCCGGTGCCGGCTGCGGGTATTAATACTTTCATGGCAATACTTTTTGTAAATAATGATATATTCAATATTTGAACTAAAATTAAACTTAATGTATATATACCTATAATAAATGTCCGGAAGTGCAGGGACAACAATAATTAAGTATAAGGTACTTTTTTAAACAAATAAATGCATTTAAATTTAAGGGAGAAGTTCCGATGACATTTGTATTTCAAGATTCCACTGAAATGCCTTACCAGAAAAATTTTATAGCAGACATAAATAATTTCCTATCGATCGTCGAACAAACACTTCCGATTGAAAACAGAATAATAGAATTGAAAAACCAGATTCAAGAGGAAGAAGAAAAATTCGAAAAGGAAATAACAATGTTGAATTCTTTTTTATCGGGGCTGAATATTTCTCTTGACCAACTTACTACCCAGTATGACATAGAACCTACTGCAAAATGCAAGGATAAAGTGAAGGAATCCGGGGTAGAATGTGTGGAAAAACAAAAAGAACAATTCAAAATCGCCTTGGATGACCTGACTCGCAACTCAAAAGATGAAGTAGCCCGGATGTCAAGCCAGATACACAATAATCTTGAACCTTTCCTATGGTCTGGGGTATATAATACAAAAATGGTCATACACATTACCAGCAATCCAGAAAAGCTGGTGGGCAAAATCACCATGAAACTGAGCGGTTTTTCATTTACATACGAGACAACATATGCTGATTTTCCATTTCAGGTAAAAAAGTTCATGAATGAGATATCCATTCCTATTTTGTCAAGGGGAGGTCTGATCCATAAAGAGAACAGGATCAAACAGACGGATGTTTCAGATTATTTCATAAAAAGAGTATACATTGATGAGGATTTTCAGTTGGACCTGGAGAATAAGAAGGGTACCAAAAAGGTGAATCTGTTGGTTCCCGGAGAAATTGAAAATGCCATACTGACATATGTGGAAGAACAGGCCATCGAAATAACGAAAAATGAAGAGCTGGCACCAAAGTTGAATCTGTATAAACTTGATGAACTCAGGAAAAAAGTGGTGGACTATGTTGGAGATGAGACTAATATCATTTCCAGGACTCTTGTCAAAATTGAACTCGATGATAATGATGCTATTGAAAGTAACGAGTTATTCGAGTGTGTTAAAATAATTGCCTCCCAATACGGAGAGATTATCAATGATATTTTTGCTCATAGTATAATTAAAAAAGAAATCGCTATAAAAGAGATCGTTGAAGGTGGAATCAGAAACGAAATTTTTATTAGTGTGGACGAGATGTCAAATCGCCTTTCAGCCCTTGGTGGAGATGGGTTGGAACTTAAGGGTATACTGAACATATAGTATTATTGTTTCAGGTGTCGTTTTTGTTTTTATTTCGTCTGTTCCAACCAGAAGATTTCAACAGTGTTATTGAACTGGAAAGTCAGATATTCCAAGAACATGACCCTTACATATACATGGAAATGTATGAACAAGTCTCAAGCGGTTTTTATGTAGCAGTAGATGCTGGAAAAGTGATAGGGTATATTGTGGGTTATATTTCAGTTCCGGGTAAAGGCAGGATTTTTACACTGGCAGTGAAAGAAGCTTACCGGGCTAGGGGTGTTGGCACCCAATTGATTAACAGGATATGTAACGTGTTAAATGAAAAAGGGGTAAGTGTGGCAAGTCTGGAGGTCAGGATGAATAACATACCTGCCCAGCATTTTTACTTGAGACGGGGTTTTGTGCCGGCATGGGTAGAGCGAGGGTATTACACTGACGGTGAAGATGCACTGATTATGAAAAAGGAACTTTGAGCCTTTTATTTTCCCGGTGTGGCATGAACAATATAGGGAGCATTGAAGATCGGAATGCTACCCTGCCACCGATCCATTGACTTGTGAAGTCTAAAGAACCGACCCGTGTGTGCAATATCAGAGGAATCCGCAATAAGTGCACCCAGGCCCGAGGTATGCAGTCCTTCACCAGTCCTATCCATCACCTGTGCGACCAGAACCAGTGGCCAACCGTATGCCAGTGCCATGATGGGTATTGAGATGGCTGAGATGCTGTATCCGTTGAGCACGAATGGTTTTGCGCTTTTTGGTTTTATCTATAATTTATCTCCCATTTTTAATTTATTGCTATGACAATCTAAAGGTAAACTATTCTCTACTTGTTTGAGATGTTATGGAAACGTCCAATAAGTAAATAACAACAATGATTTATGCTATATTAGAGTATACTACCTGTCAAAAATGAAGATTTGAGGTATTTGATTTTGAAAGTAATTGGAGGGCCATCATCACAACTTTTAGCCAGCAAGGTAGCTTCTACCCTGGGATGTGAACTTGCAGTATGCGAGTTTAAAACGTTCCCTGACAATGAGATGTATATTCGTATCATTGACGAAATCGGCCTTGAAGCCGTAATTGTACAAAGCACGGCCACAGATTCAGATTATGTAGCACTTCTACAGCTTATTGATGCTTGCAGCACAGCCGACCGCATCCATGTGGTTATTCCCTACATGGGCTATGCCAGACAGGATAAAATATTCAACAGTGGCGAGGCGCTCAGTGCCAGGGCTGTGGCCCGACCCATTGAAGCAGACAATGTAATAACAGTAAACATACACGAAACTTCGGTGCTTGAACATTTCAGGTGTAATACTGTGAATGTCAATGCAGCACCTCTGATAGGGCAGTATATACTTGACATGGACCACTTCCGGAATCCTGTGATACTGGCTCCTGATGAAGGGGCAAAGGGACTGGCTGCGTCTGCGGCAGAAAATCTGGGAATTGATTACGATTATCTTGAAAAGAAACGGCTCAGTGGCGACACAGTCAAGGTGACTCCCAAGAACCTTGATGTGAAGGACAGGGACGTAGTGATACTGGATGATATAATATCAACAGGAGGTACCATGGCAGAGGCTGTGCGCATGCTCAGGGAACAGGGTGCAGCCGATGTATATGTTGCATGCATCCACCCGGTACTGGCGGGCAGTGCCATTCTTAAGTTGTCCCGTTCAGGTGTTGTGGATGTGATTGCCACCGATACCATTGAAAAAGCCGTAAGCAGGGTAAGTGTGGCTCCCCTGTTGGCAAAGACTTTAAGCGAATTATAATGCATGAAACCACGAACAAAAATGAACCTCATGGCCCCGGCAGAGTCCATGGCTACTGCCGTCAATGTGATTGAAGCTGGTGCTGATGAGATATATCTTGGCCTTGAAACTCCGGGACTTGTGAACCTGAACCTATCTGGCAGGGGCCGGAGCTGCAATGTTAAAGATCAGGTCGAACTGGCAAATATTGTGACGTTTGCTCATGAACGGGGTGTGATGGTGGATTATACTGTCAATGCGCCGTTCATGGCAGATTCCATAGAAGAGATGTATATCGACCATGTGATGCGGGGGGTGGATGCCGGGGTGGATGCCCTTATAGTGGGCGAGTTTGGTGCCCTGTCATTATTGCATGAACTGGATTTGGGACTGCCCATACATGCCAGCGTGTTACTTAATAATTTTAACCGGGGCCAAATCGAGATGCTGGCCGACCTGGGTGTGGCCAAGGTGGTGCTGCCTTTTAAGATAACCATGGACGAGATTAGGCAGTTGTCGGGCCTGGGCGTGGAACTGGAAGTGTTCGGCCAGTTCGGGTGTTCCAATATCAACGGCACCTGTCATTTGATACATAATGCAGACGAGGCCATCAGTCTGGGGTTGCCATGCAGGGCGAATTACAGGGTGTCTGAGGACGGCAGGCTGCATGCCATACTGGATGCGGGCACGGATTGTTCGCTGTGCAGCATGGGACAGTTAATGGACGCAGGGGTATCGGCATTAAAAGTAGTTGGCAGGTGCATGAATCCTGAGATGATACGGACAATTATCCAGACTTACCGCAGCGGTATTGATATGGTTTCGAATGGTGCTACGCCAGCCGAAGTCAAGGATTGGGTACTGCAAGAGATACCATTCTGGATGATGATGTGCGACCAGCACAGGTGCAAGTACCTGAAAACACCTATAAATGATTCATATGTATAGAGGTTTGTTACGTGATCGAGATACGTACCAATGATACGGCAAAGATTGACAGATTGTTGGGTCTGTGTGAGGAACATAGAGCCAGCTTAGGCATTGGCAGCGAGAGCTGTGTGCACAGGCTTCCATCCATCGAGCAAGTGGGCAAAATTGCCGGGCAGGTGGAAGACATGACAGTGGTAACGCCAATCACACCACAAAATCACTATGGCCGGGTACTGGAATATATCAGGGGTCTGCCTCGGGGCATCAGGCTGGTGGTCAATGATGTGGGGGTGTTGTATGCCTTGCACAGGGATGGCGGGCTGGACGGCTTTGAAGCGATCGCAGCCGGTCGGGGTATCGTACATACATCCGAAGCATGCCCCTGGGTGGACCATCTGGTACGGGATGAATCAGAGGAAGTAAAGGCTGCATTTTTACAGACTAATCTTAATTACAGCAGGACATTGGAATTCATGAAGGGTATGGGCATATCGGCCATGGAGACCGACCTGGAATCCAGAACGATCAGGGCTGCTTTCACGACCGGGCTTCCGGTGGCCGGACATGCTGAATTTATTGCAGTATCATACACTCGCTCCTGTCATACTGCGCGGTATTATGGTGAAGTGCCACCCAGTTGTGTCCAGCGGTGCAATAGCCCAATTGAGCTTGAACTGGTTGATATGTTCGACCTTTCAGGCACACCACCTGGATTCGCCCAACCCAGCCCGGAAATGCTTGAGATATATCCTACACTGCATTTGATGGGGAACACTGTTTATTTTAAAAGCGATTGCAAGGATACTACCGGGTTGGAGCGGGTGATACTGAACGCTGATATGTACGATGTCGACATATTGGAAGAAAAGATTTTATCATTCAGATCATGGGAATAATATAGGAACGACTTGTTTAGACAATCAATCTCCTTAACCGATGACTGATGAATATAATTTAATCTGGCTAGGGGTGAGATATAAGAGATTCAAGTATTGTTCTACTGCTCACTCTACCTTGTCCACTCTCGAAACCCTTAGCAATGAACTCACAGGAACATTGTCAATGGAATCCATACCGTTCTTGTCAATCAACACAGCAATAGCAGTGGGATTAGCCTTTCTGGATTTGAGTAGGGATGTAACATTGCTAATAGTATTCCCGGTGGTGATAACATCATCAACGATAACGCAGTCTTTACCATCCACACTTGAATAATTCTGGGACAGCATACCTTTGTGGGAATTCTTATTGGCTTGCTTGTTAGATTGGAACAATGCCAGTTCAACTTCCAGTTCTTCGGCAACCAGGCTGGCTATTGGCACGCCGCTCAGGGCCACACCCACTACAACATCCACATTGGACTGTGAACTTTCAAGGCTTTCCAGCAGCAAATCTGTCATTGCACCTGCTACCAGACTCAAGCGCCTTGAGTTCTGGCCAATAGTGCTCCAATTAACATAAATATCCTTTGGAGCCGGGGATATTTCCCCTTTTGTGGAATGAGCCAAAAGCCAGGTCGCCGTATCTCCTGAAACATTAAGTTCATCTGCAATTTGTTCCTCTGAAAGACCGCTCTGCTGGAGTTCAAGTGCTTTTTGAATAAGATCTTTGATGTTCTTCATAGCAATACCAACAATAATTCATCCTGTAACAATATAAATTTAATCCAAAACTATCAATGCCTTGCCCGGCGTCTCCTTATAGCAGACCCACATATCTGGCACTCACTGCCATAATTAACTACTATTCCGCACCCGGTACACCTCAGCTCCCATACAATTTTTTTCGTAATCCCTGACGAACCCGCAGGTTTAAACTCCAGTTCCAGACAAGAAGCAACATTTTGAACAGCATAATCATCTGTTATAAAAATCACCTTCGAGTTTTGAGCAAGTTCCAACGCCTTTGCAAGTACTTCAATATCCGTCTTAGAGAGTACACCTGCATCTCCGGTAGATGCTGCTGCCGATACCACCTGTTCTTTGAATGTACCAAGCGGGGGTTCCACCTTTAAACCCGCATCGTACATCAGGTCGAATCTTAACCGGCTGGTGCTATCAATAATCTCATCCACCACACCGGGCACTGTCACCATATCACCATCATTGAACTGGACACCCACAATAAAACCAGATGTATCAATAACGTACACTTTCTCTTTCATTTGCTTACCTTTTTACCTGCTTTCCTCTGCTGCCGAATTGTATTCTTTCTCGAACTGCTTGAAACGTTTAGTCTCATCAGCACCAAAATATTGCTCTAGTTCTTTTATCATTTTGTCGATCTTCATCTGCTCCAGTTCTGAGAGTCTGGCAAAAGCTTTAGCAGATATTGAAATAGAATTTCCCGGTCTTTAAGTTATGGGATATCTGACCACTTCATTTAATGCCCATACGGTCTGGTCTATAGGGGAGACACCCTTCAATATTCCATGACAGCCACACCTTTAATGCCCATACAGTCTGGTCTATAGCATCCCCAAGTTTGCGCATTGATGACTTTACCCCCACATTTGCAAGAGCAGTAATCGCTATATTAATACCCATTTCTTCCAACCTGGATATAATCAGGTTACCTTCTTCCAGCAGATTGTTCAGGACGGCTGAAGTGCCAATATTACGTAATTTGAGAGCAGTTTGCCTCACTGCCCCTTCTACTGAATTGACTGCCGCTTCCCTGCCGATATTATATAGTGCAGTGATGGAATAATTCAGGGTATCCATTTACTTACTCCTGATGGCAGCTGTCCCAATAGTGCCCAGCATATTTCCTGCTTTAGAAGATGAAGAATCTATACTGTGAGCAACCGCTGCAATTCCAATCTTGCTGACTGCTCCGGTAACTGTTAACTTCATTATCTCGAATTCTTTCTGACTCAGTACATTATAATATTCAAATATCCTTCTGACAGGCTGTCCCAAAAGTAGAAAATTCCCCTGAAATAAGCTCAATTAAGCGTTTAAATTTAAAACTAAGGAATATAATTTGTAAAATTAGGATTTTTGGGACGGCCTGTATGGCTAAAATTATTATTATTATTAGGTAACATTCTTCAAAATATTTTTTTATTCTTTTAACATCATGGTTCGTTTTATTATTTTTATGATAAAACTCAATAAAAATCATTTTATGTTCTTCGTTCATATGTGCATAAATTATTCGAAAACCGCTTTTAGAACCTTTTCCTTTAAAATCTTGAGACCTGAAATGCTTCACCTTATAAATTGGTATTTTAACATTAATTCCAAGACCACTTATTTTTAAAGTCCCACGCATTTCTTGTGGTTGGTGTATTTCTAATGCTTTTTTGAATCTCTCAAAATCTTCTTCGAGGTGTTTATATTTTTTAATTGCACTATTCAACTCTTTTGGGAATTCTGGAACAGCTTCGAATTTAATAGCTGTCATCTTGTATACACTTCAAAAATCAGGGTAAAATGA
>JAGLRT010000019.1 GCA_023136155.1 Methanosarcinales archaeon | reverse complement strand
TTTTGACTATCCCTTTAGCAGTTCTCATAATCACTTCTATAAGGAAGATAAGTAGCGCCACCAGCAAAGGAATCCAACCCAAGCTCCCATGTTTTACGGTGGTTATAACCGAATTATCCCTGATATCGTTAAAGAGCATAGACCGTACCTGCTCCATTGTATATACCCCGCCGCCGTTTCGTTTAACGGCTTCAAGTAATTCGGGATTGTTGCCCACATCTTTGTATTCCAGTGGGTAATTGACAGCTGCAATATCCTCCAATGTGACCTCGTCTATTGAAACCTCAAGTGGCAACACACCTTTTTCGCTTGGTTCGATAACTCCTTCGAATGTCCGCTCTTCGGTCTGGATGACAGGTATGTCCAGTCCATTGAATGTTACATCAGGCATTTCATCGCTTCGTATAGTTATAGTACCAGGGGAACCAAGGAACAAGTCACTGGAAAAGACCACAAGTCCATCATCTGGTCTGGGGTCTCCCACAGCCCAGTTGATCATACTGGGCAGCAACCGTGCGTTCTCGCCAGAATACAGACCGCCCAAACCGCCAGACCACAAGTTACCGTTGTCAGTGCTAAGAGCCACCACTCTGCCCAGCCCGAACTGCCATGATGTGACCACAGGCTTGCCCATGCTGGTGGTGACCAGCCGAGTAGCACCCACTTTTTGGGTCACGTCGTTATAACCAGAGATACTGCCCGTGATGTTCTGGTAGCGCGTGATGAAGTGCTCTTCGTCCAGGCGGACGATTGCATAAGCATCGGGACCGCCTTCGGGCAGGTCAGGGGATTCCTGGCCGAATGTCATGTCTAGCCGCTGGTACGGTTCAAGTTGAATGAAATCCCCGCCAACACGGTCGGCAAGTACTTTGAAGAAATATTCACCCTTGTTATTGTCAGTCTTCACCTCCCGTTCTATAACCACATTGGTCTTTATCATCACAAATGTAATTTCAATATCAGTGGTATCCATGCCTGAAATGACTGACTTGCTATCCTCAAAACTATCCTTCACAGCCCCGTCAGAGAATACAAGCATGTATTTCTTGCCGTTGGTATTGTCAAGCATCTCGTTTGCTATGGTAATACCTTCATCAATGGACGTGCCGCCATGTCCGGTTCTCAGTTTTGATACTCTATCCACCAGTGCATCGCGATTGGCGTGGCTGGACAGAGGCAACAAACCGTCGCTGACCTCTACTGCATTTCCTCCGAAAGCCACTACACCTAAATTAGTATCCCTGCCCATTCCATGCAACAGGTTAATAGCCATGGCCTTCTCATCGTCCATTGCCTCATAAGCATCGATGCTGCCACTAATATCCAGTACCAGCACTACGTTCACGCTGCCAGCATAGGCACTGGCATATGACTCAACAGGCAGTACACTTTCAAGTTCACTGCCAAGGTAATCCCCCTTATCATAACTGTTGTCTCCACCCACTACCATCAATCCACCGCCCTCGGCTACATACTCTCTCAGGTTATCCATAGTATCAACAGATATGCGCCCTTCATTGAGGTTGTCCAGCACCACAGCCTTGTAATCTGATAGGTTGATGCCGTCTGGTGTGGAGGCGGTGTCTAGGTCATACAGGCCCTTAAGTACCTGAAGTAGAGGTGATTTTGTATCTAATGTGACAAATAAAATCCTTGGTTTTGGCACAACGTATATTGTCTTTTTGAATACATTGTTGTCCGGGCGCAGGTCGTCCTTTGATGTTATTTCGGCTGTGACAACATGGGGACCTAGGGAGTAGAACGTATTTGAAAAACTAACAGTCTTCATTACGCTGGTCTGACTAATGGTCTCACTATGTTCCGTTTTCCCATCAACCATAATATCAAGTTTATAATCTACCTGGCCCCCTGCCTGCCTGACCTCAATACCCAACAAATTTTCGTTACCAAGCACTGCCGTTTTGGCCCCGGTAATCTGTACACTCAGGTCGTTGTCCATGGGTTGCCGGGTTACCGCATATACACTGGTACCTGTACCTGAGACAAAATCAATGCTCTCGCCCAGTTCCTTGCCGAAATTGTTGTTTCCATCCGATACCACAATAATGTGGTCACCGCCAATGGATGATGCAACAACCTCGTCACCAATGTCTGAGCGTATTCCCTGCATTATCTCTATTCGGGCCGGGTTTTGCTGTAGCAGCATGTCATAAATCTCCAGTGCTGCTTCTTTCTCGAATAGATCCATACTGTGTGTTTCATCTGAAAGCACAGTGATGGAAGGCGTATCATCGAGTTCTGTTGTGATGATGGGATAATAGGGTCCTGCCAGAGCCGTTATCAGCAGTGCCACGATAAGGGTGCGGCTAAATATAAGCACGTTTTTGGCACCTTTGTGTATGAGCAGCCAGCCAACAGCTACCACCGGGATTATGGCCAGCAGGTAATAGAGGTGTTCAAAAACTATCAGAACAGTTCCCTCCTGCGCAGGATTATAATAAGTTCAAGCAATAATAATCCCAGTACCATCCAGATAATGTATGGACTCAAATCTTTTTTGACCTCGCTGCGGATTACTTCAGGTCTTTCGGTGTACCGGCTAGAGGTAGAAGAAGCGTCAATAGAGATATGATCCACATCAGATTCCTCTGCATCATAGAGGTTTGCAGCCATTACCTGTTCTCCAATGTAGTACAGGCCGGATTGGTCAACCCATAAATTAGAAGTGGTCTGTGTAGTGCCGTCGGGATTGGTAATGGTCTGCTGTGCGGGCAGCCTTAACACGCTCCCTGTCCTGACATTGTATTCATCCACATAAGTGCCACCTGTCCAGTCCAGCATCTGCTTCCAGAATAGCGGGAATTGGGGCATGGTATTGAAACCTGACCAGGCATCATCCCCGGTAATATCATTCAGTCCCAGGTATATCACTGTACCCTCACCCCGCCGCCAGTGGGAAAGCATGGGTGCCCCGTCTAACCCTTCCATAAGTACAGTGGCGGTATCCGGTGCTGTGCCGCGGATATGTCGCACCACTTCAATATCACTGAGTGGAATGCTGCTGGTGAGGGGACTCTCTGAGATCATTTTCAAGTCAGTTTCATTGGACATACCTATGATGTCAATCGGCAGCAAACTGCTGTCCAGGTTGGCAAGTCCCATAGATCCCACAGATGCTGTGGCAATGAGCGTGCCGCCGCTCTTTACAAAATTACCAAGGGCCTTGGCAGCATTCGGGCCAAGGGAGTTATTGTCCACACTTCCCAGTATCACCACACCATAGTCAGAAAGATTGCCGGGCAGGGTGGTGGTGTGCCGGACTGACACAGGCAAGAGGCTAAGTGCGATTCCGGTCGGGGGCTCATTCCTGGAATCCACCAACAGCACACGTCCGCCTGCGGCGGACGGAATATATAAGTAGGCAGTATCATCCAGGCTGAGCGCACCGCCGTTAGAAATGGATACTTTAGTTATTCCAGTTTGCAGGTCAGGTACAATATATGCACGGGTGCTGTGCGCCGGAATGGAAAGTGAACCGCTTCTTTTATCACTTCCGGTTCGTACATCAAAGGCAACTGTCTTTTTCTTATCATCGAAGTTCCTGATAGCCAGGTTCAATGTATAATCACCTTGTTCCACATCCAGCCAGCCATTTACAATCCCAATATTACCACTGGCTTCAGCCACCTGTACGAACTCCACGCGCACACCATCCTGTTCTGCCAGTCCCTTTGCCACCAGCGGGTCATCTCCGCTCCAGCTGGCAAAGTCAGAAAATACGATGATTGTTCCCCCCGGCCCGGCCAAACGTTTAGCATAAGTGGTTGCTGCGGCCAGGTCCGAGGTTACTGCCCGCTGGGGTGTCAGGTCTATAATCTCAGCAGCATTGGTACGGTCGGCTTCTTTCAGTGCCATTACCGGCACGTTCTGTGCCCATACAACGCTATTAACTGTAGACAACCGTCCTGCTGCAAGTTCTTTAGCAGTATCCAGCCTGCCCCCTGCCTGCATGCTGGCAGAGTTGTCGATAACTATCACTGTGTGCTGGCCCGATACCCTCTCTTCCATGATATAAGGAGCTGCAATGGCAGTGCTGAGCAGTAACAGTATCAGTAACTGGATAAGGAACATGGGGTCACGGATGATTTTTTGTAACAGCAATGACAGTTTGTTGCGTTGCTGCCGGCGCTTCAAAAAGAAGAGAAATGACGGTACATTCATGTTCATTGTTTTGGGGCGCAGCAGGTACAATATAATCAGCGGAATGATACTTGCCAGTGCCAGCAGTCCCAGCGGGTTGGATAGTAAAATATCAGGTATGGCCAATCACTTCATCTCCCGTGAATGGTCCTGTAAATTGCCTCAAAAATAGGCAAATCGGTCCTGAATGAAAAAAATTCGGCATTCATCCGGTTGCACTCGGTCTTGATGGATTCTATGTGCGAGTCAACTTCAAGTTGGTAGTCAGAGACATATCTTGAATTGATATCAGTGAACATTTTATCAGAGGTCTCAATATCCTGCAGTTTCACTGCACCTAATTCAGGCAACAGTAACTCTGCCGGGTCAAGCACCTGTATAACAATGAGGTCATGGTGTCCCAGGCGGTATAAGGCCTGCCTGATCTCATCAAGTGGCATAAGAAGGTCTGAAATGACTATCACTCTTGATTTTGAGTGTATTGTCTTGCTGTACTGCTCCATTGCCCTGCCAAAATCCGTAGTACCATGCGGCACAATGTCATTTAGCTGGTCTATATTAAGCATTAAATTACCCTTTCCTCTGTCTGGTTTTGATATATCGATACTGTCACTGAATGTTGATATTGCGAACTTTTCATTCTCCCGCATGACCAGATAAGCGAAACCCACAGCCATCATACATGCATAGTCGAATTTCTTTAGTCCTTCATCCGGATAGTCCATACTTCCGCTAACATCCGTCAGTATATGGGTTGTCAGGTCTTTGTATTCCTCGAACTGCCTGATATACAGTTTTTCTGTACGTGCATACACTTTCCAGTCAATTGTCCTGAAATCGTCTCCCTTTTCATATTCACGGAATCCATAAGCATCTGTACCCCGACCTACTTTTGTGGAACGGCGGGCTCCTGTATATTGGCCAGATATCCTCTTACGTGCTGCAAAAGTAAATCTGTCAAGTTCACGGAGGAATTCGGTAGAGATCATGTTGAGATGAGTAAAATTAACCTCTGTCTATGAGAGATGCTTGGCGTGTTTGAGTATCTTGTCAATTACATGGTCATGAGTGACCCCTTTGCGCTGAGACTCGAAATTCAGCATAATACGGTGTCGCAGTACAGGGTATGCCATTTCTTGTATGTCCTCTTCGCTGACAAAATTGTTCCCATTTAGCAATGCCCTTGCTTTAGCTGCAAGGATAAGCCCGATGCTGGCCCTGGGGGATGCCCCGTATTCAATAAACTCATTATATTCTCGCGTTCGTTCCACAATTTTGATAACTCGACTTTTCATTTCATCTGAAATAGGCACATCACGCACAAGCCCCTGCAGTTTCAGGAGTGTATCATGTGTCATTACCTCATGTATGCTGATTTTCAAATTGCCAGTGTACCTGTCCACGATTTGCATTTCTTCTTCATAGGAAGGGTAGTCAAGTTTGATCTTTAGCAGGAACCTGTCAAGCTGGGCTTCAGGCAGGGGGAAAGTTCCTTCCATCTCGATAGGGTTCTGGGTGGCCAGTACCATGAACGGCCTATCAAGTGGATAGGTATTGTTACCTACTGTGACCTGCTTTTCCTGCATGGCTTCCAGCATTGCGCTCTGGGTTTTGGGAGACGCTCTGTTAATCTCATCTGCCAGTACAATATTCGCAAATACCGGCCCTGGTTCGAACCTGAACTCTTTACCCCGTCCCGTTTCTTCTATCACATATGTACCGATAATGTCAGAAGGCATCAGGTCAGGTGTGCACTGTATCCTGTTGAACTTTAGTCCAAGTATCTGGGAGAGGGTATTTACAGTGAGTGTCTTGCCCAGTCCTGGATTGCTCTCGATAAGGGCGTGGCTGTCACACAGGATAGCTATCAATATATGAGTTATTGTTTCCTTCTGTCCAACCACGACTTTTCCTATCTCATCAAAGATTGATTTGAATGTATCGCCAGATTGCCGGTATGCATCTGAAAGGTTTTGGCTATCTTTAATCATTTTATACCTCACTTTGTCGTATTTGTTTTTCAACTGCTGTAATTACTTAAAAGTTTGCTATGATGTACAGCATATTCCATTATCAGGTCCTTATCCCCAGTTGACATCTGCTGGATTGCCATGTAACTCTCATCGGCTGCAGTAGACGCAACCATATCCACAGGATATGTCTGTGACGGCACGAATTGGATATCCTCCTCCTCACCTGCATGCCGTATGGTCACGGCCGTGCCCAGTCCAGGGATTATGACAAGTTCCACATTTTCACCTTCAATGCTTGCCACTGATGTTTCTCCGAAAATCTCATCGTCCAGTCCGCCAGCTTGTGATTTTTCAGGGTCTGTTAGGGTTTCAGGTATCTCTGTACCGAGTTCTTCTATTATAGTGGTAATATCCTCTGGAGTGAAATTTGATTGTATGTCAGAGGCAGAGAGTCCTATAAGCGCTGCCATCAGCACAACAGATATCAGCAGTCTGCCAGCCAGATACCTGCGGTCCAGGAAAGAACCAACATCAACCTCCCTGAGCCTGATTGTGACCTGTGCAACCAGATCGGTGGCCACTACGTTATCTTCATCCCTGCAGTCCCATGCAGTCCGGAGCCTTTCTTTCAACAATCCATATCTGGACTCGACCATCTCTATGGTATCAATATTGCTCTTTGTAAGGTACAATATTATAACCAGCACAGATGACGCCAGGACTGATACCCCTAACACGATAATTTGGTCAAGTGATACAGTACCTAATACATAGTATTCCATGTATCCCGAGAAGAATGTTACTACGTTCAGGTAGTAAGATATAATGTACAATAACAGGAAGAACAGGATGAAATCTGCCAGTTTATAGTATAGCCTGTGTCGGTGAAATTTTCTGGAAATGTTTTCAATATCGTCGTACATAGAGTCCACAAATGTTACTGATGTTATACGTCATGTATGATTTTCATGAATTATATATTACAAATGTAAATAACATCATAAAGGTTTATCTGTAAGTGCGAATGTAGTTACTAATACGGGCCAGTTTTTTATATATTTTTTGGAAAAGGACACTCATAATTAGTGCTTATATGATATGTCGATTATTTGTTAAGAGGGGAAATTATTTAAGTATTTAAGATTATGTAATTCAAATGACTTTAATATAGTCCATTATATTTAAGTACATACCAAGACATTATATTTAAATAAATATTAATAACATTATAGAGAGGAATATGGTATGAAGATTAGAGTAGTAAGTTCAAAAGACGAAATAAGTTCACTTGGCAACTCAGAAGAGATAGTTCACCTGGCATTCAGGCCTTCCAATAAGGACATTTTTGTATTGGTACAGACATGTTCAAACCTTAAGGCCATACACATTCCCAGTTCATACAAAAAGACCATCTCCAAGTCCACTCAGATGTTTCTGGAAATGCAGAACATCGGACTCCTTGAAGGCGATGTATGGGGTCACAGGAAAGATATCAACGAATATTATGAGATCAAGCCCCAGATATTTGACCGGATTGAGGATCTTAAGACTGAAGGCCAGGACGATGAACAGATACTTAGTCGCATGGGCATGGAAACAAGGCTCAGCAAGGATCTGCTCAAGTTCTTAATTTAAGGGCACAATTAATAATAACTCAAAAGATAGGTCCGGTATTTACTACCGGATTTGTCTGATTTTTTTTTATTTAACCAGATAAGAGCCGTAGGCGTTGTCTTCCAGTTCCATTACTTTCTCCCAAAGCGTAAAGCAATGGCAATCTACATCTGAAAGTATGGTCTGGTCCTGACTCAACGAAAAATCCCGTAAAACCTGGGCTACTTCTTTATCACATTCTCCACAGTTGTGCGGTCCCCTTTTTGAGCCTGCTGCCACCGGGTCAGACATGAATGTAATATGAGGATACATTTCTTTTCCCTTTTTGAGGATGGATACTGCACTCCATAGCCAGGGTGGCCGGTAGTCTTTGCGGTTGTGGAGTTCTTCAACAAGTGTCCCGTTTTGGACATTGCAAAGGTTCAGGGAGATAGTGGAAGAGTAGGGCACGGTATCGGATATCGATGAGAGTATATCATCTATTGCCATGCTCTCTGACAGGAACGGAGGTTTCAATAACAGGTAGGCTTTGGTAGTTACTCCTATATCAGCCGCGGTTTGTGATGCCCTGATAAAATCAGCAAAAGTAAACCCTTTATTGATGCAGTCTTTTCGGATAGTATCATTACTGGTTTCAAGCCCTATTGCAATCTCAAAAGATATTTCGTATCTGTCAAGCACATCAATAGTATCGCGAAGTTTTATTTCAGTTACAAATTCAGGCCGTGTCTCTGCGATCACTTTTTTTACGGACCCCATTTCACCAATGGTCTTAAGTATCCGTCTCCTCGCTGATGATGTTACTTCACCTTCGTCAAAGAAACTGCCAGATGTGAATATCTTGATCATTGATGTTTGTGGAGTACTTTTTCCAGTTGCACGGTCTAACTGAGCCAGCAGGTTGTCATCTGAAGGGGTTGAGTCTGCACTGTCATTGATGAATCCACACATTGTACAGCCTTTTTCCTTTCCCCGGTAACATCCTGTGGTACAAAAAATAATGGTCAGAGTTTCAACTTGTTTACCATCAAGTAGGTCGTGTCCGGTCCAAACGGCTGTGGGCATATCAACAGAACGTGTTTTTTTTCTAGTGTGTGGCATTTTAGTAGTGTAAGGTTTTTAGGTTGCTAAGGTGCTAAGTATAATAAGATTCTCGGAAAAGTCCACATTTCGAGGTATTTTAACTTATGAAACGAATCTTCCAACAGCTCTGCTATGGGGAGCTTCATTCGAATTCGATTGTTGCGGGAGGTTTTGGTGTGATATCATACAATACCCTGGCCACTTCGGGAATTTCACCTGTTATGCGACCTTCTATTTTCCTAAGTGTATCCCATGGAAGTTCAATTGGTCCGGCAGTCATTGCGTCCCTGGACTCTACGGCCCTCACTGCAATGATCCAGCCATGTATCCTCTGGTCGCCTTTAACTCCAGTTCCTTTTCCAAGTAAAGCGGCAAAGGTTTGCCATGGTTTGAACTGTTCCAGCAGTTCCTCTTCAACAATGGCATTTGCCTCCCTGACGGCATCCACTTTATCTGGTGTGACTTCACCGATTATCCTAACTGAGAGGCCCGGTCCCGGAAACGGCATCCGTTCTGCTATCTCTTCAGGCAGTCCAATTGCATGTGCTACATCCCTGACTTCATCTTTATATAGGTCAGATATGGGTTCAATGATATCATCAAAGTCTATTATCGAAGGCAGCCCACCTACATTATGGTGTGATTTAATGCCACCTTCCGATTCAATTTTGTCGGGGTAGATTGTGCCCTGGATAAGGTATCGTGCATTGAGCTCTTTGGCACTTTCTTCAAATATCCTGATAAAAGTCTCACCTATGGCTTTACGTTTCTCTTCAGGGTCTGTCAGCCCTTTCAAGGCACTCAAAAACCTATCACCCGCATGAATGGTCTGTAGGTTCATGTATCCGAAAATTTCCTGGATACGCTTTGTTTCTCCTTTTCTCATCAGGCCGGTATCAATGTAAATTGGTGTTAGTAAATCTCCGATAGCCCTGTTAGCAAGAACTGCACATACTGAACTGTCCACTCCTCCCGAAAGTGCGATAATGGCAGGTCCTTTAATTGAATCTTTTAAGTTTTGTATTGTTTTTTCTACGAAAGGTTGGATCTTTACCATCGATGTTATCCCCCTGTGCGGGTATTTTTTAATAGACAATATTACAGTATTGATTAATATAATTATTTTTTGGCCGAATAACGATAAGTTACATTGATATAATATATGCTTTCTTGTATATATATTAACTTAAGTCTGTGTGACAACAAGAAAGCACCCTTAATTCGGGTGCTTTCTTGTCGAATATCATTTAAACTGAAATAGTACGAACCGTTTTTATGTCTTGCTGGGATAGTAACTCTTGTATGTGTTGTTAAATATGCATGGCATTCCCTCTTATTTTAGGGATTGTATTTATATCTCGACATGAAAGAATATATGAATGCATTTCAGTATGTCGAGATTTGAGGAAAAAATTATACTTTATGTACCAAAACAAATCCCTATCAGTTACTCAGGCTTTATGACTTCGATGTAATCTGAGGGGATTTCCTCAGAGAGGACTATAAGGTCGTTTGCCTTCATCATCACTATTCCGTCATCCATGGCAGCAAAAGCATCTACCCTAAAGATTACCGGGTCTTCGGTATGCACACTGGCAGCCTCTACAGCTTTATTATACGTTGTGCTCATGTGGACATACCTCTGGCGCATGGGTTTTATACCCATTTCTTTGATCATATCGGCCTCTTCCTGGCTTACACCGTAAAACAGTTCTTCCAGATCGTTCTCAGGAAAATCCATTTCCACATCTATAGAATGTCCATAACGGGCCCGGATGTTGTTACCAACTATCTGGTACCTTTTTTTTACATCAGATTCAACCATACCTATCAGTCGATTAGCAGATGCCCAGGGGTATCTGCTCATCATAACTTCAACGAGCACATCCAGTCCCACCCAGCCGTGCTGGCTCATACCCAGTCCCAAGTCATCAGGAAAATGTCGCAGTGCACCGGAAATGAAACGTCCCATCCGTTCGGTACGTTCCATATCAAGTACATATTTGCCTTCTTCACCGCAATTGCAAACTTCTCCTCTGAAATAGCCGTGTTTCGGACACTTTCGTATCATGATATTTGCATTATAATTTACACATCTTATAAACCTTATTAATTTGTAGAGGAGATTGTCGGAAAAGTACCTGAAAAGCGCCTAAATTGAAAATTCCAGAAATATTGTTTGTACCAAATCACTATATAGCGCCCGGTCAAGTTTAGATAGTAAAGCTGAAATGTTCAAAAATCAGGCTTTTCAGACAATCTCCTTTTAACAACATTGTTAAATCAAAAAAGTACATATACAAAAAATATGGTGGTATGAAATGGGTTACGATATAGAGCATAATTTATTTCATCTGCAAGATGAACTTGTACCTGAACTGATAGTTTATGTATCAGATATAAAAACAGGACTTAAGGCCATTTTAGTAGTTGATAATACTGCCGTAGGCTATAATATGGGCGAAATCACTGGCAATATCGCTGACCCGGCATTGCCCAACAAGGAAGCACTCATCCGTGCTTTTGCAAGGAAGATACGGCATATCATTGAATATATAACCGGGCCTGATATGGGTACCAGCGAGACAGAGATGGCCTATATACGGGACGAAATTGGCAGGGCTTTGGGACTGCCAAGGGTATTGAGAGGCATTCCTTTTGATGAAATTGACACCACAGGTTTCGACGTGGCCGTAAGTGCTGAAGTGGCAGCCGAGTTTATAGACCTTGACCTGAATGGTGTCCGGCTCACAGTTGAAGGTTTTGGGGCCGTGGGCAAACATGCTGCCAGGTTCCTTGGGGGGAAGGGGATGGTCTTGATTGCTGCCAGTGATTCCAAAGGCACTATATGCAATTCCGACGGTTTGAACGTGCAGGAGCTTATCAGTGTAAAGGAAGCCACTGGTTCGTTGCTTAATTACAAAGATGGCGAAAAACTGCTTACTACTGATCGGTTCAATGTCGGCACAGATATATTGGTGCCAGCTGCACGGCCCGATATCATCACAGAGAGTAATGCCGATGTGCCGGATGCTAAATTGATAGTTGAGGTCGCTAAGATACCTTCAACAGGCGAGGCTGAAAATCAGCTATCTGAGAGGGGGGTGTTATGTGTTCCAGACTTTGTAGCTAATTCTGGGGGCGTTATTACGGCTTTTGTTGAATATCACGGTGTAACGAAGCAGGCATTAAAACAGATTGAAGCGACCATAAGGAGCAATACCAGGGAAGTGCTTGAAGTATCACGTGAAAAGGGTATAATCCCTCGTAAGGCCGCAGAATCCATTGCACAAAATCGGATAAGTGAGGCTATGACCTAAGGAAGTAGATTGTTTTGACATTAAAATCCATATTTGAACCAGATTCCATTGCTGTAGTCGGTGCATCTGCCAGTCCGGGTAAATGGGGAAATAGCATATTGAAGAACCTGCTTGATGGCGGATTTGAAGGCGAAGTGTACCCTGTTAACCCCCGGGAAAATGAAATCCTGGGCCGGACATGCTATCCTTCCGTACTGGAAATACCTGAACAGGTGGACCTGGCAGTTATAACTGTACCCAGTTCTTTGGTCTTTGCTGTTATTGATGAGTGTGGAAAGAAGGGGATAAAAGGAATAATAATGATAACTGCCGGTTTCAGCGAGACCGGGGATGAGGGACGGCAACTTGAGAAAAAGTTAATTGAAATAGTTGAACATTACGGCATGCGGCTCATGGGCCCCAATACCCTGGGTGTAGTTAATTCAAAAATAGGTATGAATGCCAGTATAATTTCAAGACTTCCAAACCCTGGTGGCATTTCGTTCATCACACAAAGCGGCACCCTTGGGTTGGCACTGGCTGACTGGACCATGGAGATGGGGTTGGGTTTGCACATTGTGGTAAGTACAGGGAATAAAGCCAACATCGATGATGTTGACTTACTGAAATACATGGATGATGACCCTAACACTAATGTGATAGCCATGTATGTGGAGGGCGTCAACAGGGGCCGGGAGTTCATGAATGTGGCTAAAAGGATATCTAAACCCATACTGGCAGTGAAAGCTGGGCGTACCGAGAGCGGTTCTAAAGCGGTTTTCTCCCATACAGGCAGTCTTGCAGGGTCAGATGAGGTGTACAGTGCCGCATTTAAACAGGCAGGTATTATCAGGGTGGAAAATATTGACGACCTGTTCGATTCGGCACTTGCCATGTCAGTCCAACCTGCACCTAAGGGGAAACGCGTTGGGATTATCTCAAACGGTGGTGGTGCCAGTATTATTGCCTCAGATGCATGCGAGAGGATGGGTCTTGACATGCCTGAACTGCAGCCTGAGACCAGGGATCGGATAAAGGAACTGGTCTCTGGGTTTGCCTCTGCCCGGAATCCAGTGGATACGGCGGGACTGGCCACGTATGATGTGTACAATGGTATAGTGAGTCAGATGTTGCTTGACCCGAACATCGATGCCAT
>JAGLRT010000189.1 GCA_023136155.1 Methanosarcinales archaeon | reverse complement strand
TCTTGATAGCCTCAGAGGTCTTGCCTTTGGACTTTGCCTCAAGGTACCGTCCCAGTATAATGAATGTTATAAGCATCACAGCAGTGCCGAAATACTTGTGCTCAAACCCGACCCCCAGGTCCATGAACACGCTGGCCGTGCTGATAAGATACGCTGCGCCCGTACCTGATGCGATGAGCAGGTTCATGTCAGTGGAGCCATGGAGTAATCCTTTATACGCTCCAGTAAAGAACTGGCGGCCGGGGAATAATATTACAAGGGTCGCAAATATAAATTGGAAAATATCATTCCCTAAAAAGGACATAATATCAGGCAGAGCATTCACCAGTGGAGTGATGTTTTGTCCCATTTCACCTATAGAGACCGGTACTGACAGGATAAGGGCAATTATGAGGTTTCGTTTCTGGGACAATATATCCTTCTCACGTGCTTCACGCTCCCTGTCTACATCCACACCTTTTTGTTCTTCGGCCCCGTAACCTATATCGGTAACGGCTTTGATGATATCTTTGGCAGACACTTTTAACGAATCATATTCCACATATCCCTTCTCTGTGGTCAGGTTCACTGAAACTTTAAAGACACCGTCCAGTTTGCGCAGTCCCTTTTCAATATTCTGTACACATGAAGCACAGGTCATTCCAGTGATGTTCAGGGTCACACTGTCCTTGACAACGCCATAACCCAGGTCTGTGATGGTCTTTGTGAATTGTTCAGGGTTGGTCTGGTCAGGGTTGTATTCAATGGAGGCTTTCTCAGTGGTCAGGTTAACCACTGCTTTACTCACGCCGGGTAATTTGCCCAAACCTTTCTCAATATTCTGTGAGCATGAGGCACAGGTCATACCTGTAACACCGATGGTGGTCTTCTGCAGTTCGCCAGATGGAACAGGCGTTTTTTCTGGTTCTGGTTCAATTTCAGACAGTGATGTTTTACCTTTGGCTTCGTTTCCGGTTGGCATACCAACCATATCTATCGTCATGAGTTTCCTACCGTCTTGTGTGGGAACGGGACAGACCTCACCTTCATCCAACACCTGGTAACCGGCGTCACGAACTACCTGTTTGATCTGGTCAAGTTCGATCCCGGAGGAATCATAAGAGATAGTGGCCTCACCGGAATCAAGGTCTACGCTCACTGATGTCACGCCATCAAGGGCGGCAATGGCATCATGAACATGCTTCTGGCAGTGCTCGCATGTCATGCCCTCTACCTTGATCTTCACATCTTCCACACAAAACCTCCATGTTAGCAATAAATTTATTGAGCCTTATAACCCTTATAACTATACCCCGAAGCTCTGCTGCTGTTAGGTGTGCCGTTGCAACTTTTGACCAAAAATCAAGAGACCATGTGTCTCAGTACTCATAGGGTTCTTCATCAATTCAGTAAAGGTTTTTTCATCATTGACACTTAGTCTAATACAACGCTTACAGCACAGATAATATTTCATCCGCTATCTGCTTTGCGGCTGACTCCGGGTCATCGGACTGGTAGATACTCCTGCCAACAATCACATAATCGGCCCCTGCCCTGATAGTATCACCGGCACTACCGCCCTGTGCGCCAACACCCGGCGAGATGATGGTAAGGTCACCAACGATATTCCGTATCTGCTTCACTCGTTCGGGCCTGGTAGCAGGTGCCACCACGCCCGTAGCACCGCAATCAGCAGCCATCTGTGCCATATCTTCGGCAGGAGTGACCATAAAATCAGCAGCACCAGGATGGCTCATTTCAGTTACCACAAACAGGTCTCTTCCCCATTTTTCAGCTTCGGCCACGCATGCATCAAGACTGTCCCGGCCTGTAAAAG
>JAGLRT010000188.1 GCA_023136155.1 Methanosarcinales archaeon | reverse complement strand
TGGATGAGGTCGTGCCTCTTGAGAAGTGTGAAAATGAGGCGCTGCGGCTGGGTCATCTGCTTGTTGAAATGGGTGGTCGGGAATTGGTGAAGGAAGCTGTGGAGAGGTTATCAGGCATCTGATTTTTGTATTATATTCCAAGTGCCTGGGTCAGGGGTGGATAATGGAGACTCGGGTATCCTCTGTGAATTTGATTCCTACCGCCCCACCTTCTACACTCACTCCATTCAACCTTCACGATGTCCCAACTTCCTGACCCTCTTTCTCACCAACCCGCCGTGGTTCTTTTCCCATTCGAATCTAACTTTTGCATCCTCCAGCATGGGTAGCAGTTCATCCAGCCTGGACCGTATCTCGTCCTGATGTTCATGCCCCTCACGGGTAGCAATTTCATGCATCTCCGGGCGTGGTATATCGCATGTTTGCATCTCTATCCTTCGTGCGGTATCAGGTCTGGTACGCTGCCCGGTATGGATGGTATCAATAGCATCATTCCACTGGGTAGACCATGGCAGGTGCCTCACCTGTGTATGCTTCACCCCGGTCCGGTCCACACCAATAGCATGGACATGACATGCTTTCTCACATGCTCCGCAATAAATGCATAAGTCCTTTGCCACGTCTATCTTTTTATCAGGGGGCACGTACCAGGCATGGGCCGGGCACACATTAAAACAACCGTGGCAGCCCATTGGGTCGCACTCGACCAGGTTCTTTTCTATAAGTTCAATATCCCCTTCAAAAGGTTTCACTATCTCAACAGCATCGTAAGGACATACTTCCCTGCACCAGCCGCACCGGGTGCACTTGTCGTCATCAATTGTAAGGACACCTGAGATTGGGGGCACCTCTACTTCCAGTTTCCCTTTGACCTTAATGGCATGTTCGGGACAGAAATCCTCGCATATCTTACAATAGTCGCATTTGTCCAAATCAACAAGCAGGTCCTGGAAAGGTACGGGGTTATCAGGTGTGGGCTCACGTTCAACCAGCACAAAAGCAGGACATAGAGGGGCGCACAAACCGCAGAAATTGCACTTATCCATATCCACGGAAATCTCGCCCTGTTGTCCTTCTTTTAAAGGTGCCACTTCTTCCTTGGTGGGAAAAGTAAGCTCAAGTTTCATGGCATCCTCGGGACAGGCTTTTTCGCACAACAAACAGGGCAGGCACTTCTCGTTGATAATCACTTTTGAGTCAAGCCTGGGATAATCTTCAATCTCCAGTATATCCTCACCGTCAACATCCATCTTTAAGGCCCTGACCGGGCAGAAAGAGGTACACATGCCACAAAAGGTACACTTTGTCTGGTCGATGATGACAGGGGGTGCGTCCATACCCGTAGCTATCTCTAACAGAGGGCCTGCCTCTATGGCCTTTACCGGGCATATCGCGATACATATCCCGCAGCCATTGCACCGTTTGTAGTCGTAGTCAAGAGTCTTTTTTGAACCATCAGTGGTCTGGGTGTAGATGAAATGGGTATCTTTGATATCCATTTCCACTGTGACCTCAAGGCCGCTGTCTGCGTGGTCTGGTTGGGAATTATCTGTCATTTGCAGTGTATTGAATAATTTAAAAACTATATAAATTTAGTAGCTCTTGTGGCATTCAGGGACAAGGTAGTTCAGGATGACAACCGCTGATGTGCAGAGCAATGATTATGGACGGGAATTGAGGTGATTTCAAAGTATCCCATTAAGAGAGAAAAGTCAGTTTTTTCAATCTGACCGGGTGGGACAGGTTGATAGTTTTTGGTATCGTGTCTTCTAATTGCTAATGACAAGCCACCAGATTATACCCCTAACAAAAACAGCACCCCAAACACTAAAAACAGTATCCCGGACCCAATCCTCAATTTTTTCATTGGCACAATAGTCTGAAGTTTCCCACCAATAGCCACACCCAGCGCACCTACCATCCCCAGTCCCAGCATTGCGCCCAGGAAGACCATTATAGGTGCATGGTACTGGGCCGAAAGGGCAATAACAGCAATTTCAGTTTTGTCACCGAGTTCTGCAAGTGATATCAGACTAAAAGCAGTTATGAAGGCACTGCGACCTCCGGAGTTTTTTATATCGCCATCATCATCGTCATCCATCAGGATGGTAATTACCCCGAACAATATGAACAGCAGCCCTGCCACTATTCCAATGATATGGGGGCCAATAAAGGCAAATACCACTTCACCTACAACCACTGCAAGCGCAGTCAGTAACACAAAAGCAGCCAACAATCCTGCAAAAACATGAGTCTTGGAATATCTGGTTGACAGCGCAATTGCAATCAATTGGGTCTTATCGCCCATTTCTGCCAGGGCGATAAGACTGAAGGTGGTCAGGGCCGGGTTTATGTCCATTTTATGTCTGATTTTTTTGTGCGGTTATCTGCTTTGCAGCTTCTGCCAACATCTGGTCAGATAATGCATTCACTTTATCGAAAGGTGCATGCACATCCACCATAATGAAATATTCATCCTGCACGGTCTCCCCATGCATACAGAGCAGGTCGGCATTTGCCTGTGCTATGTAACTTGTACCCTGCCTTTCAATAGGTAGAAAAGCTCCACTATTGATGCTATCCCAGTAAAAATACATTCCATACGGCCTGCCTGCACCTTCTAAAAAACCCTGCCATATCCAAAACGTTATATCATCGAACTGTTTTGGCAGAGTATTCCAACCAGTCTCTGTAGTATAGTATGCAAGAACTTCATTGGCTGCTTCGGCACTTTCCATTTTGTAAACTGAATATTCCACTTCAAAATTTGTTTGCACTGAATCACTGATATAAAGAATATGGGCACTATCTTCAACTTTTGATGCAAATCTTCCTCCAGATTCGTCATTTAATGAGTCATGCAGGAGTTTGACACGCCTCATCCCGCTAATGTTATCAGGGAAAAAACCTGCAAATTCAGGTTTCAGGTAGGGCTCTGGTATATTTCCAGTATATAATGTAGCCTGGTTAAATGTATTGGAATCAGGTTGATTAGATGTGGGTATAGGTGTAGATGTAGATGCAGTTGGATTTGAGCCGCCGCCTGATAGCAGGTAGGCGATTACTACCAGCAACAGTGCGATAATCACGATATAGGGTGTATTGTTTGGGGGAGCATTTTTTGCATTTGCCGGTGTAGCATGCTCACTCCGTTGGACTGATGTATCGCTGTTACCTTTAGAATTGGGTTTCTTTTTTGCCAAAATAATCACTCAGTCTATTTAATCTAAACGTCTAAATTATCCACTTATTAATAAAAGTTTTGTTAAATCGAATATTAAATCCCCGAAAAATACTGCAACAAAGAATCCCAGGGTTATGGGTATCATGAAAGGCAACCCTGGTGAGACCCATACCGTCCGTGGTATCAGTCCCCTGGCAACATATTCTTCAAGCTTTTCAACAGTTTTGTCATCAATCATGACACCATTACGCCTGAACCTTGTATGAATTTCACCATCAGACAGGTAGTATTCTTCTATCAATTTGATGTGCCGACCCAATAGTTTTGAAATATCGGTCTTGAAACCCACAAAAAGGTATGCGGGTCTTTGTAGTACCTCACCTGGCTTTAGAGTAGTCAGGTTAAAGGCCAGCATTCCCAGGGGTACAACTATGGTAAGCAATACCGCATTACCGAATACGCTGAATGCGAAAAGTCCTATCAAAGGTACACCCTGTAACGGGAAGTAAGTGCCTAATACCTGTATCTGGGGGTAGACCGGGAACAGGATGGACAATATGATCAAGCTCTTGGCATCTGCTCCACCAAAACCCCCTAACTGGAAAATTATGTAAACGAAAACATAAATTATGATTGCCGAAATCAACAGTTTGACCAGAGCCGGGATGCCTCCGGCCATAATGTCAATAGCAACAAACAGGGCAACACCTATAAGCATGAATTTCCAGACCTGGTTTGAAACCCTCCGGGTCAGGATGTCTGTGTAACAAGAGTATAAAAGAAATGGTGCACAATAAATCACTTTTAGTAGTTCGATGACTTCCATAGTATTTTTTCCGTTTTATTTTTCCAATACTTCAATTATTTGCATCAAAGGGTAATCAAGTTCTCTATCGAATTTCAATGCTACCCGTGCTGTGATATCCTTGAATATGATTGTAGCTTCTACGTCCAGCATTCGTCCTTCAAGTTCACAGTATCCGAATTCTCCACTTGCTTTATCACTTACCATATCCCGGTTGATATTAACAGTGATGTGCCGGACATAGGGCTGGACTGAAATGCTCTGGCTGATGGCTGACTCCAGACTATCTACGGTTCCCGGATTTACTGGTGAGCCTACAAACTGGTGGTACAGTGCACCCAATTTTATTCCTGCTTCAAATAATGAATTATCCCTATTGGTTATGACCATCATTATGCAAATACCAGTAGAAAGTATAAACCATTTACCCTTTTTACATTATGCATGAGTGAAACTCATAATTATTATGATAAACGGGGAGAACATTACAGTTCTTCAATTTTGTTGAGGGGACGAAATTACATGTAATTGTATAAGAGCATGCTTATGAAGTACCTGGATTTCGACATCTTTAGT
>JAGLRT010000187.1 GCA_023136155.1 Methanosarcinales archaeon | reverse complement strand
CGAATTAAGTAGCTAAACAAATACTCTCAAAGAGGATCGGGCGGGTCTATGGCTGGGAGGCATCCACGCAGGAAGTTGATGACTGGATTTTCGATGATATCACAAAGACCTTTGTGCTGGATGATGAGATGCGACAGTTCTTTGAAGAGAATAATCCCTATGCACTGGAGGAGATCGCACGTAGGCTGCTTGAAGCTGAATCAAGGGGATTGTGGGACGCCGATCCTGAAGTACTCGAAGGTCTCAGAAATTCCTACCTTGAAATTGAAGGATGGATGGAAGATATGGCAGGCGATGGAGAGTTCCAGGGGGGTTCAGTGGATATAATGACCATGGAAGATGTTCCGGATTGGGATAAAAAGATGCGGGAGATCAGAGATAAGATCAAGGTCAATTGATGGAAATGATTAAGACAATGAGAGCGCCGGTCTTAGCCCTTGTGGTGTTGCTGGCTGCCATCTCCGCTACTGTACCAATTACACAGGGCAGTGCAACCAATGCGGCAAACATAGTAGAGACAGCAAGCACAACAACAGGGAACAAAACGACCGGTGATCCCATACTTGAGGATATGGTCACTTTTTTGGTTCAAGTACCATATGGTATAGAGGATGGCGGTCTTGCAGTACAGGGCAATAACCTTTCAGCATATGTCTTCATGGAGAGTTTCCTGCACGGGGAAATGGATGTTGTGATACGGCTGGATTTTCCGGACGGGTTCCAGATACGCGGTCCTGCCTTGCAATCGTTTAAGCTATACACTGAGTATGATGACTGGTACCAGTTTATTGATTTTTATGTTCCACCTGATATGCCCACCGGAACATATGCCATTAAGGCAACGGCAACAATTGAAATCGAGGGACAGCAGGATGTAATAGAGCGAAATATCGCCATAAGGGTCGCATCAAAGGATGAAGTCTCAGACATGATATCCATAAACAGAGTAATCATACCGTCAGATGAGGAGGGAATTGGGGATGCCAGTCGCCAGGAAAATACATTCGTTTTGCAGGAAACCTCACCGCTTATCAAGCGGATGGCAGTGATTGCCGGAATAGGAAGCAGTGATGGAGATGGTGATGTAAAAGTAAGCCATATTGGTGTTGAGATCGAAAACAATGGTGATGAGGCCATTCCACTTATTATTTCATATGCGATACTGGACGTAAATACCAGGCAGCCTGTTGAAGAATTCAGGCCTACCCTTATGGGCATGTCAAGTGAAACATTCAGTTATGCCAATATTATTCTGCCGGCAGGATCGAAAAAGACCGTAGGTTTGCCTGTATATATAAGCGAAACAGCACTGGGGGGTGAGTACCTGATGCATGTTAAGGCAACAGTCATGGGAAGTGATTGGACGGCTGCTGCCCGGGATGACCGAATAAATGCCATATCCAGGAATTGGACATCGATTTTTATCAGCTTATCTGCCCTTTTACTCACAATCACTGCCATAGGAATATTTGTATTGCGCTCAAATGCGATAATAAGCAGCTTTAAAACACGCCATCTGATGATGATATCACTTTTTGGTACAGCTTCTTTTGCAGCAGTTAACATACCAATGACATTTTTATGGGACATAGCACATGCAGTTCTCGGACCGTTTAGTTTCCTGTTCATAGGGATATTCTATGAGATAGTGCTGTACATGCTCATTGTCGCATCTGTTGTACTCATTCCAAAACCTGGTGTTGTAACCCTGTTACTCATGGTCCGCTACCTGTTAAACGGGGTCTTGCTCGGGCATTTCAACCCCGTATTCCTCATATCATATTCTGTCAATGCAATCGCGCTGGAGTTTATGCTGTATGCGGTAGGAATGACAAGAGGGAACGTTATTGGGGGATATGCCGGCAGGATCAGGACAGGATTCGTATGTGCAACTGCGGATGCGTTATCCCAGTATGTTTCTTTTAATGTGTGGATGGTACTGTACAGGTTATTTTACAGTGACTGGTACATCAGGGCGAATATCCTTATTGACGGTTTTCTCTATACGTTCATTGGTGCATGGCTTGGGATAAATCTTGGAAACAGGCTCAAGAAGGTGATTGAATGATTGCTATTGAAGATCTATGGTATACTTACCCGGGCAGAAATGAGCCCACCTTAAAGGGGATCGACCTTACTATACAAAAAGACGAATTCGTGCTCATAACAGGTCCTACCGGCTGCGGAAAGAGCACACTGCTCAAAACATTGAACGGCATCATCCCGCATGAATCGGCAGGTGAGATGAAGGGAAATGTCCATATCAATGGTATGAGCACCCGTGACTCGGGGATGGCACAACTTGGGCAGCTTACAGGTCTGGTCTTCCAGAATCCCGATGACCAGATATTCTCAACCATTGTTGAAGATGAGATTGCGTTTGGACCTGAGAACCTCTGTCTCCAAAAAAGCGAGATCGACCGTCGGGTACGTGAATCGCTTCGAATGGTTGGCATGTCGGATCACAGGTTCGCACAGACAACTGCATTATCAGGCGGCCAGAAACAGCGGATATGTATTGCAAGTATGCTTGCCATGCTGCCGCAGGTCATGGCGCTGGATGAACCCATAAGCCAGATGGACCCAAAAGGAGCATCTGAAGTCATGCAAACCATAAGGGACCTTAACCGGAAACTGGGGCTGACCATTGTACTTGTGGAGCATCGTGTTCATGAGATCGCACATCTTGTTGACCGCATCATCGTGATGGACTGCGGCAAGATAGTGCTTGATGAACCGGCAGAAACCGCATTTGAACATATAGAAGTATTCCGAAGTCTTGGTCTCAGGGTTCCTGAAACCGTGGAACTCTTCCACAAGATGGATTTTGAAAGTTACCCGCTAAGGGTTGAAGAATCGATTAAGATACTCAGGGGACAGATGGAAAAACAGAATAACATATCAGCATCTTCCCTGACAACATCCCAATATGGCTTTTATACAAGTAATGATATCAGCAATGACGGCGGTTCATTCCTTGGGGAATGCAACACAGGCAATCCTGTCATATCAATACGGGATGTATGGTTTGGTTATGAAAAAGATAAAACTGTGCTAAAAGGCATAGATCTTGATATTCACAAAGGGGGACGGGTTGCACTTATGGGTGCCAACGGCTCAGGCAAATCCACACTGCTGCATCATCTTTCTGCCATGTTAAAACCTGGAAGGGGTGATGTGGAGGTTTTCGGATACAATACAAGATCAAAGGACTCATATTCCTTTGCCAGCAAAGTGGGTCTTGTCTTCCAGAATCCTGACCTTATGCTTTTTTGTGACAGTGTTGAGGAGGAGGTGAGGTTCGCCCCCTCTAACCTTGGATATGGGGACATAGGACAAAAAACCGCAAACTCTATGAGATCCATGGCGATTCTTGACCTCCAGCATGATCTACCACAGGCATTGAGCAGGGGACAGCGGCTCAGGGTGGCTGTTGCCTCGATATTATCCATGCAGCCGCAACTCATTCTTCTTGATGAGCCGACAACAGGACAGGATAAGATGCATATCGAGCAGATGATGGACTATTTTACAGGTGATGGCACCACCCTGGTCTTTTGCACACATGATATTGAGACTGCCATGCGCTATGCCACACGGATCATCGTGATGAGTGACGGGGTTGTAATAGCTGATGGGAATGGGAGGGAGATATTTTCGGATACGGAAATACTTGACAGGACATCTCTCAAACAGCCGCCTGTGATGCAGATTGCCAGGAGTCTTGGCTTCTGTGCATTCTCTGTGGATGAACTGGCAGAGGGCCTGGGGAAGTTAATATGATAAGTGCACGCTCCATTGCAGAGCCCACCATAAGGGATACGGTCATCCACAGGCTTGACCCGAGAGCAAAGATAATAATGCTGATTGCGACTTCATTTATCATAGTGGCACTGGATAATCCTCAAACGATGCTGCTGTTATTTCTGGTTGTGCTGAGCGGGTTTGTACCTGCAAGGATGCCCATGATAAAGATGAAGACTTTGCTTGTGTTGCTGGTACTTGTGATGTGGGGTACCATGTATTCCCAGGCACTTTTTTATTCCCAGCTTCCACGAACGGTCATCTTTACCATTATTCCACCTGATGCACCGTTTCTTGGATGGCTTACACATGGTGGTTTGTTTGTTTATAAAGAAGGGTTCTATTACGGGGCTGTCCAGGCACTGAGGTCGGCTACAGTGCTGTCAATGGGACTGCTGATGTGCTGGACAACGGACCCGAGGGATATGCTGAATGGGCTTGCGAGACTTAAGGTTCCATACAGCATTGCCTTTATGGTGGTAACTGCCGTGCGTTTTCTTCCGATCATCATTGCAGAGGTTGCGACTGTGATTACAGTGCAACGTCTTAAGGGGTTTAAGCCTACAAAGATGGGACCCGGAATGATCAAGACCGCCCTGGGTGTTCTTACGCCCACACTTGCCAATTGCGTAAGACGGGCGAGTGTGCTCGCGGTGTCCATTGAAAGCCGGGCTTTTCGTGCTCACCGGACCCGCACATACCTCAAGGAACTGCAATATTCCAGATTTGACATGATTCTTATTGTAGCAGCGGTTTCACTTACAATTTCTATCGTGAGTGCCAAGTTGCTGTTTAATTTGTATACAAGTGAAATATATTACTCCTCCGAACTGAGGGGAATATATTCATTAGCGAGAGGATACCTTTGATCGAAATTAATAATTTAACGAAAGACTTCGGTAAACTGTGCGCTGTAGATCATATTGACCTCAATGTCGAAAACGAGATATTTGGTCTCCTTGGTCCCAATGGCGCAGGAAAAAGTACTACGGTCATGATGCTTACCACACTGCTAAAACCAAGCAGCGGACATGCGCGTGTTTGTGGATACGATGTTGTGAAAAGTGCCAAAAAGGTGCGAGAATCCATCAGTTATGTGCCACAGGATATGGCTGTTGATATCAAACTCACCGGACGTGAGAATGTGATGCTTTATGCCAATCTCTATGGTGTATCTGACAGGAACAGGCGAGTGGATGGGGTGCTTGAACTTATGGGGCTTGAGGAGCGGACAAACGATCTGGTTCGAACATACTCTGGCGGTATGCGCAGGCGTCTGGAACTGGCACAGGCACTGGTTCATGAACCAGATGTGCTGTTTTTGGATGAGCCTACCATAGGACTGGATGTGGCTGCCAGGAAGAATATATGGGAACATATCTTATCACTAAAAAAGCAGGGTATGACTATTTTCATGACGACACACTATATGGAAGAGGCTGATAAGTACTGCAACAGAGTTGCGATAATTGACAAAGGCAGCATTGTGGCTGTGGATTCGCCGAGAAACATGAAACTGAGTCTGGGAGCGAATGCATCGCTGAATGACGTTTTCCTTGAGAATATCAAAACGACTGAAGAGCAGACCGGATTTGATGCGTATAAGTTCAGGAGCATGTTGAGGAGGAGAGGATGAAGGAGATTCTATACTATTTTGAGCGAGATATAAGAAAATGGAGCCGTAGCCGGATAAACGTATTCGCTTCCCTCGCTATGCCGGCGGCATGGTTGATACTGGTGGGACTTGCGCTCCCAATCACATTTACTGACAATTATCTTGAGTTTATAACACCAAGCATTCTGGTAATGACCATGTTGTTCTCTTCGCTGCAGGGTGGTTCACTTATGATATTTGACAAGATGCTTG
>JAGLRT010000186.1 GCA_023136155.1 Methanosarcinales archaeon | reverse complement strand
AACTGATACCCCTGCAATGTTGGAAGGTTTGGCAGACCATCAGTGGAATTGGGATCAATTTTTCTATTTTAATTATGCGGTCTAAATTAGAACACTACCCCATTTTAAATGTATATCTAATATGCTTTGTGATTATGGCCTGATTTTTTACAATGACATCAAACCCCCAACCTTTATTACCCATTAACGTATCTATAATCTCCACAAAATATGCCAGCTTCATTGGCGGGATACGTCCCGCAGGAATGTGGCCCCATAAAGGGCTGAACCGTGAAACTTGGGACAACTATTTGGAGATAACGAAACATGGCAAAATCAATGTATGGTTATATCAGGGACGCCTGGAAAAACCCTGATGAGACGTATGTACACGAACTGAGGTGGCACAGGCTTCAGGAATGGAGACGTGAAGCAACAGTACAGAGAATCGAGAAACCCACTCGTCTTGACCGTGCCCGGGGTCTTGGCTATAAAGCCAAGCAGGGCATTGTCATGGCAAGGGTTAGCATCAGGCGCGGAGGTGCCCGCAAAGCTCGCTACATCAGGGGCCGCAGGACCAAACGCATGGGTATGAATAAAATAACCCGTGGCAAAAGCATCCAGCGCATGGCAGAGGAGAGAGCTGCACGCAGATTCCCCAATCTTCAGGTACTTAACTCTTACTGGGTTGGCGAAGATGGCAAACACAAATGGTACGAAATCATCCTGGTGGATATCAGCCACCCTGTCATAAAGAGCGACTCCAACCTGAACTGGTTATGTGAACCTGCACAAAAAGGCAGGGTATTCAGGGGTAAGACCAGTGCCGGAGTCAAAGGTCGCGGTCAGCGCAAACGGGGTAATGGTACTGAAAAGACAAGACCAAGTATAAGGTCAAGGGGCAATCTTGGAAAGTGAGGTAAATCACCTCACATCCGTTATTTTTTTTGTATATTATGGATTGCATAATATATACATTAGAAAATCCTCCCAAAGGTAGGATTTTTTTATGTTTTAGCATCAATTAGCTACAAACATGATGCATTATATCGCACTGCGAACCACTGCCCAGGCAACGGAAGACCCATTTAAGGTCAGGTCAGCTTTGGACTTATTCATCTTACCACAGGATGAAGATAAAGATCGCTCTGATATAGTCCATGAAACCTTTGCTGAAGGTTATCACGGTAATCCCATCATAGTGATGGAAGCCGAAGTGAAAAAGGAAAAAGATTGCCAGTATATAGTAGATTATATCAGGCACAATCTGGGATCTGCCGGTATAGAGAGGCTCATCAATGAATTGCCACGGCGGGTAGATGATAAGTGTAACATGTTCATAAGGTTTGACAAACAGGAAGCATGTCAAGGCAGATTGGTAATTACCAGCTCATCAGATGCAGTGCATTTGAGAATGAAGATTGAAGTATATCCGGCCAGGCGCGAGGCTGGAATTGAAGCGGCCCGGGAAATGTTCGAAATAGAGGACTGAATATGGGTGTATTAAAACAATCAAGATTCTATGACATAAATATTCACTCTCTTCCCGATTGTGCAGATTCCCCGTCCCGGTTGGTACTGGAAGCAAAAGACATGGGATATTCTGGAATTTGTCTAACCTCTTTCAATAAAAACAACACCCTCCACAAACATGACATACCTTTACCCGCTCGAAGTGACTTTGAGATCTACACAGGCATTGAGATTCAGGTAGAAAAGGTGGCAAAACTCACAAAAGAAGTAAGCAGGTTGAGGGGGAAAGTGGATATTATCACAATCGGCGGGGGAAATGAAGACATTAATCGCGCTGCAGTTGAGAACGGAAAAGTGGACATCCTGTCCCACCCCACAGCGCACGGAAAACCCCTGAACCATGTACTTGCAAAGGCAGCCGCAGATAATGGTGTTGCCGTGGATTTCAACATGGATGCATTGATAATTCAAAAAGGCGGCAGCCGGATAAAAGCTCTCGCTGCCATGCGGCAAAACCTCGTGCTTGCCCGGAAATACGGCGTACCAATGGTCATCACCAGCAATGCCAGGTCCCACTACGACCTGCGCAGTCCAAGGGAAATGATGGCATTGGCCATGTTCTTTGGTATGACACAGGATGAAGCGTTGCATGCACTTTCTGTGGTACCACAGGGTATCATCAGGCGTAATACAGACAGCAACCGCATCATGGAAGGCGTGGAGATAGTGGAATGAAGATATTACCCCCCACTTTGCGTGAATCAAAACGTTATCTGGCTTTTTCACTGGCAGCTGAAGACGAAATATACAGACACGACCTCATAAATGAGTTGAACTTTGCGACAGCAGCGCTTGTAGGTGAAGTCGGCAGCAGTGAACTTGGCATGCGCTTGCTGGGTTTTGAAGATTGCCATGGCATCATGCAATGTGCTGCAAACAATGTATGGAAGGTAAGGGGTGTAATGGCATCAATTTCATCCATTAAAGGTCGGCGCGTGAGGATAAAAGTGCTTGGGGTTTCAGGTACAGTACGTGCAACAACCCAAAACTATTTACTAATCAAGGACGTAAAACACGTCGAACCAGAAAGAGAAAGAACCGAACAATTGGATGAATGTGGATTTTTCATAGCCAACATGGCGATTTCAGGTCAGATAGTCCGCAGGGTTAACAACGAAATGGATATATTGCCGAACAGCCCTAACTATGAAGATACTCTAAATAATTCAGGTACCAGATATTTTGGTATAACGGTTTTTGATTTAACAGACAAGGAGATTGATTAATTATGCAGATGGCACCACAAATGGGCTATGACAGGGCTATCACAGTGTTTAGTCCTGACGGAAGATTGTTCCAGGTTGAATATGCCCGGGAAGCTGTTAAGCGGGGCACCACTGCCGTGGGGGTAAAAGCCGTTGACGGCGTTGCATTGCTTGTGGATAAACGCGTGACCAGCAAATTGCTGGTGGCCGAATCCATTGAAAAGATATTCC
>JAGLRT010000185.1 GCA_023136155.1 Methanosarcinales archaeon | reverse complement strand
AACTTAGAATATAGTCGAATGTCTCAACAGCCATCGACAACCATTAAGTATTTTCCAACCTACTTAATCCTGAAAATTTTGAGAGGCGATAAACATTAACTTACGATTTCTTGGAGGAGCCGGAGAGGTCGGCCGTTCGGCTGTGTTAGTTGACGACAATATCCTGCTTGACTACGGCATGAAACCCGCAGAACCGCCCCAATATCCAGTTGGCGGTGTGCATCCCGACTCGGTCATCGTGTCCCACGGACATCTGGATCACTGCGGTGTGGTGCCCAACCTGATGGACATGGAACCCGACATATTCATGACACCTGTAACCAGGGATTTAGGGGTGTTACTGGCAAAGGACACCATGAAGATAGCACAGGCAAAAGGACAGGTGCTGCCATTCATAATAGAAGATGTCAGGGATTTTGAGACCCATACCAATACCGTGAATTACGGCACTACATTTGATGCTTCAGGATATGAAGCCACCCTGTATGATGCAGGACACATACCTGGGTCGTCATCAATATATCTTGAAAATAGTACCGGCAGTCTCGTATATACTGGGGACGTGGACGGCCGTGATACCAACCTGCTTGCACCGGCAGAAAAGTTGCCCTCAGCCGACATTGCAATTGTCGAGAGTACATATTACGGCAATGACCATAACCCCAGACCAAAACTGGAAGCCGATTTTGCAGATTCCATCAAAGCGACCGTTGACAACGGAGGATGGGCAATAATACCTGCATTTGCCATCGGGCGAACCCAGGAAGTGCTCATGATACTGGAGAAACACGGTATAAGGTCATGGGTGGACGGCATGGGTAAGGACGTGTATAAAATATTTAAAAAACATCCAGATTACCTGAAAGACCCTGACGGGCTTGATAAGGCCTTCAAGTTCGCTAATCCTGTGGATGGCAGGGTGAGGAGAAATGTACTGGACGAACCTGGAGTTGTCGTGACAACTGCCGGTATGTTGAACGGCGGCCCGGCACTGTATTATCTGAAACACTTATACAACGACCCATTGTCAAAAGTCCTGCTGACAGGATACCAGGTAGAAGGAACCAATGGACGCATGGCACTTGAGCGGGGGCATTATGAAGATAAAGGAAGAATTTTCCCTCTTATTGCAGAATTGGAATTATATGATTTTTCAGCACACAGCGGAGATTCCGGCCTGAAAGAAATGGTGCAAAACCAGGTGGATGGAGGATGCCAGGTCGTAATATGTGTACATGGTGACAGGACATCCGAGTTCGCAGCATGGATAAATGATAACCTGGAAGTAAAAGCAATTGCACCTGACATTGGTGACCAGATTTATATTTAAGTATGCCTGTATCTATGGACATGAACACAGTTATACTGCGCCTCGGCCACCGTCCCGAACGTGACCAGAGGGTCACCACTCATGTAGGACTTACCGCAAGAGCCCTGGGTGCAAGTGGAATGCTGCTTGCGTCAAATGATAAAGGAGTCATCAACAGCCTGAATGAAGTTTCGGGTCGATGGGGCGGCAACTTCTTTGCCAGGATTGTGGATTCATGGAAACAGGAAATTCGCAGCTGGAAGGAGGGGGGAGGGCGTGTTGTTCACCTGACCATGTACGGACAGAACCTGCCGGATGTTATTGATGATATTTCAAAAGAAGGCTCCCTGATGGTGGTAGTAGGTGCGGAAAAGGTGCCGCCTGAAATTTACCAGGCTGCGGACTGGAACGTGGCCGTTGGCAGCCAGCCCCATTCAGAGATTGCTGCACTGGCGGTGTTCATGGACCGTGTAAACGTTGCAAAAGGTACTGAATCCCTGACACGGGAATTCCCAGGCGGAAAACTAAAGATAGTACCTCATGAACAGGGGAAGGTCGTCAAGGAGGTATAAAAACGGCGCAGCGGGATCTCAGAAGGTTTCATTCACATGGGGAACATAACTCATTATGGTATTGGAAACAGGTGGTATCACCGGCCAGACTTGCCTTTAATTATATTCTCATGAGCCTTGCCCGATTTTCGCCATCGCTGCCTTTTAAACTTTGGCTGTACCGCCGCATGGGTATAAAGATTGGAAATAATGTTTCTATAGCTCTGGAAGTTACCATGGATGTTTTCTTTCCACAGCTCATTGAGATAGGCGACAACTCTATCATAGGTTACAATTCCACCATCTTGTCTCATGAGTTTTTGATAAGAGAATATGTGACCGGTCCGGTGGTCATTGGCAGGGACGTGATGATAGGTGCCAATACCACTATACTGCCTGGGGTGCGTATTGCTGATGGGGGCGTGGTTTCGGCTCATTCACTTGTAAACAGCGACATTGAGGGTTTTTCAGGTGGCGTACCTGCACGCCCTCTGGAACGCTCATGAAATAGGGAATTACTGGATTATAGTAAATGGAACCAGGGAATACCATGAAATACAAGGAATTTTTCCACCGATTCAAGGCAGAAACAATTACAAGATACCTTTTATTGCTGTCATCCATCATTGGTACTGGTTTTGGATTTTACTATTATGAGTGGCAGTTGCGGATAACTCCCGTGTACTATTGGCCACTTGTCCCCGACAGTCCGTTTTTTACGTTGATGTACGTTCTGGTGCTGGCAGCTTATTCAATGGGGCGCCGCAGTAATCTGTTTGATACGTTCACTTTTATTGGGCTCAACAAGGTCGGATTATGGACACTTTTCGTGCTGTTATATGATTTTGATTATTATTTTTCCCCGCAGACATGGATGTTCAGGTCTGTGTTGTTCCTGCTGCATATTGGCATGATATTGTGTGCACTCACTTTACTCAAGGACATGAAATGGCCCGGGTCCGGACGCATGGGGTTATTACTTGCTGTTTTTGTGTTTCTGGACTATTTCGACTATATTGTAGGAACACATCCGTATTTGCATACACCCAATGTAGACGTGGTTGGTTGGGTTGCACTGGTGCTTACCCTGGGGTGTTGGGGTATGGTATGGTTGGTACGGAATAAAATTGATTGAAAGGGTAGGGCTTCCATATTGTCTGTATAGCCCATGTTATCTGTAAAATGCTTGTGAAGTAACTACACGCCCTTTTCATTTTTGGTAGCCATCAGTTCTTCGCCCAGCATTACGTTATCCACTTTGTATGTTATCAATGAGATACACAGCAGCACAAATGCAACAAAATTTACCAGCATGGGAACGATGATTGCATTGCCAGTCATACCGCCACCGCCCGGACCCAGTACTGTGGGGTGGGTTGTGGTGGCAGACCAGATGCGTATGCTCATGAAACTAATGGGCACACTGATAAAACCGATAACTCCAAAGACGGCACACAGGCGTGCACGCTTTTCAGGAGAGTCTACAGCCTGTCGTATCATCAGGTAAGCAATATAAATGAAGAATAGCACCAGCGAAGTATTGAGCCTAACGTCACCGGGTGGCCAGTAGTGTCCCCATGCCGCCTTGGCCCATATGGAACCGGAGATGAGGGTAAGTCCTCCGAATAGTATTCCTACTTCAGCCGATGCAGCAGCTTTAATGTCCCATTCGTGCTTGCCTTTTCGAAGATAGAATATGCTGAAAATAAGTACCAGCAGAAATGCCAGATATGATGTTAGTGCAATAGCGATATGGAAGTATGCAATATGGAAACTAAATACATAATTTGTCCACTGGGCATCGGTGGATATATATTTCTCCAGTCCCTGGGAATCAGTATATGTGCCTCGTTCACCTGGGCTTATGGGCACGGGTGCGTAGAACAAAAGTACACCAATGGCCGCGAGCATTACAAGAACGGTGGCTGCATATAGAATTTTTTTGTTACTGTTGTTTTTCATACATTTCATCCCTGATTAAGCCCATCTTCATGATTCGTGATAATATTAGTTGTTTCATATGTATTAAATGATTTTACATAACAGGGCGGTCAAATACACGGCCTTGGGACAAAATTCACCTAAACTCCATTTCGTGTCCAAACAGGCTTTATGTCATTCAAAATCTCGATATAGCCAATCCTTCTGATATCATGAGCAACTAGTTTCAACTTTGTT
>JAGLRT010000184.1 GCA_023136155.1 Methanosarcinales archaeon | reverse complement strand
AACTGAATTATGGGACTGTGCCATCGTGACTAATGCCTTTTCATGAGACTATTGCAAAAAAAGTTTGATGTTTCCAGACAGACCTACCCGCCAACAGAAGATCTCACAACATCAACGATCGAATCCGATCTAAGTTCCTCAAGTTTCAAATATCTGGCACCAAGGGCATCCGATATCTTTCTGGCAAATCCAAACTGAATAGCTCCAGCTTCTGTGTCGATCACAGTAGATGATATATCATCCATCTTGAATCTGGATGCAATACGCATCGTATCGTCCATAGCCGTTCCATCGTACATGCCAACATTTGCCTTGCCGTCAGAGATTAAGATAAGGAACGGGTACGTATCCGGATCGCGATTAAGTTCGGATCGTATGACCTCATATCCTTTTGCAAGACCATGAGGAAGGGGAGTCTTGCCTCCTGTTGGCAGATCTTGCAGGTATTTCCTGGCAAGTTCAACACTCGATGTTGGTGGAAGCATAAGTTCTGCACCATCTCCTTTGAATGCAATAAGTCCCACTCTGTCACGTTTTTGATATGCATCAAAAAGCAGGGACATAACCGCACCTTTGGCAGCCCCCATACGCTCCTGTGCACCCATTGAACCGCTTGCATCCACCACGAACAGGATCGTATTACCGATCTCTTTCTCACGTATTTTCTTCCTGATATCAGATTGATGAATAGCAATTGCCTTCCCATCCTTCTGCCGCTTTAGTTGATATGGTGCAGCTGCACGAATTGTAGCATCAAAAGCAATATCTGTTGCCCTCTCATGTGGGATTGCACTTTTCACGTATCTCCCTGACCCTGAATCTGTCCGTGTCTTGCTGCGTCTGCCCGATCCACCCCTGTTATTTAGCTTCTGCTCTGGAGACAGGTGCTTCACCTTGTACGTATCACCAATTCCAAATATCGTCTCAGAAGCAGCATCGGGAATTCCACCCTCCCCATGTTCACTCCCGTCATCCAGTCCGTTTTGTTCAGGTTGTTCGGTCTGTTCCTTTTGTTCCTGCTGCTTGCTTTGTTCTTTCTTCTCTTGTTCCTGCTGCTTTTCCTTATGCTTTTGAATAGTCTCATCCATCTTGTCCTTCGTATCCTGATCGTTACCCTGATCCTCAAAAGGTCTCCTCCGCATCCTGTGGGATAGGACAAAATCTGCCGCCTCTTTCACATCCTCCCCGGTAACAGCGGTTCGACTATTATAAGCCGCAAGGGTAGTCGCGGTCTTCATCATTGTAATATCAGCACGGTGACCGTCCACCTGCATATCGATGCATATCCTGGCGATCAGCTCAAGCATATCATCCGGCATCAGGACATCCAGATGCAGTTGTTTTGCATTCACGATACTGCTGCACAGATCAATCTCCGGTTCTTTCCATTCAGCGGCAAATGCATCCGGATCGCTTTCATATAGCTGCCTTCGCTTAATAACATCTACCCGCGCAGACACATCATGTATGCCCTCAATATCAACACAAAGTCCAAAGCGGTCAAGCAATTGTGGTCGCAGTTCCCCTTCTTCAGGGTTCATGGTGCCAACCAAAATAAAAGACGCAGGGTGGGAATACGACACCCCCTCACGTTCCACAGTGTTCACCCCCATTGCGGCAGAATCTAGGAGAACATCAACGATATGATTATCCAGAAGATTGATCTCATCCACATACAGGATGCTGCGGTGAGCCGCTGCCAGTACACCGGCTTCAAACCGCTTTTCGCCTTTCTTAATGGCATGTTCGATATCAAGAGTCCCAACAACCCGATCTTCAGTTGCACTGACAGGCAGGTCAACAACCCGCATCTTCCGAAGAGTGGTCTTCAGTTCGTCATCCTGCATATGTTTGATGCAGTCACTACACAGTTCGTTTTTCATTTGCGGATCGCATCCAAATACGCAGTCTTCCACCACTTCAATCTCTGGCAGGAGGGCAGCAAGTGCCCGCACAGCAGTGGACTTGGCAGTACCTTTCTCACCCCTGATAAGGACTCCGCCAATCTTAGGGTTTATGGCGTTCAATACCAGTGCTTTCTTCATCCTGTCCTGCCCTACAATAGCAGTAAAAGGATACGTGTTTTTGCCATGTTCTTTCATATTTCCACTCCTATCAGGTATTGTTCTATAGTCATTGGTGGCAGGGATTGTGCAGGGATGATGGATTCACCGGTATTCACTCTGGATATGTATGGATAGAACAGAACCTTGCTGCTGCTTGAAACGTCAAAACAGATATCGTCCGTAACATCCAAGTCCTCGTGAACAGGAATGCTTTTTTTGTTTTCGAGCCTGAGTTTTCCCTGATTTTCAACAACTTCAAGATTTCCAGACTTGTCTCCTGCATTGATATTCAGGAAACTGTCTGATATGTACATAGGGTATTTTAGTTGCAACAAAGCACCGTCCCCTTCAAAAACCGCACTCACATACACAGAGAATATCGGGACATCAATGCCGGCAATATTCCGGGTGTAGAGGAAGGTATGAGTACCGATATCAGCTGATTTCCCTGGTTTTATTACACTTGAATATACAGGGATGGTGTTCTTCAAAAGTTTCAGGTAAACTGTATCGGATGCAGCATCTGTCATCATTAATGTGTATCCTTCACCTATGTCTAATTCACTTCCATATTTGAGGATCATTTCGCCATTATCGTCCAGGAGTATCCTTGCAATCTTGCCGGCACTTCCAAGAGTTGCATACTTTTCTCCCTGCCATCCGATCACATGATAACCATCATTGAAATAGTCCTCATGGTAGTCCATCATCTCAGGATTCCGGAATGGAACCTTCACAGGTACTGATTCATACACAAGGTTACCCTTCTCGATCATCTTTTCAGCCAGGTCCACGACAACCTCTAGCTGCTCGGTACTGGCACTGTGCTCAAGGTCATAGAAAAATGCCCCGAAATTTTCAGCAGTCCAGGTAAAAGACCCCACATTGTTTAGGGGTACGCCCCTGACGTTATATGCCTTGACATCTTCACTTTCAGTGTAAGGATATGCTGTGTACACACCCTTTGCAACCTTGAAACTGACAAAATCGTCAAGGATGGACACATCCCCATTAAGTGGAAGATGGATGGGTGCTGTATTCTTCAACTCGACCTTTTGGTTGGTAATGCTCTTGACCCCAAACTTCCCGTATTCATCTCCCACCTTTAGTATAGATGGATTCTCTGAATACTGGGTTACGCTCTTAACATGTACTGTTGGTGACTCGCCATATATCATCCATTCAACAGTTGCCGTTATGGTCTTGTATTTTGTGCCGTTTATCCGGGTTTCATACTCGAATTTTTCTCCTTCCTTGAGTATCCGGGTTGAGACCGGCACTGAGTTTTTCTGCAGTTCGAACATGGAACCGTCTTTATTCATGTCCTTAAGGATCAATTTATACCCCTCTCCAAGAACATAATCCTGACCGACTTCCAGCGTCCTTTTACCATAGCTTACCAAACTTTTGCTCAGCAGAATATCTGTATCGCCAGCATTAAGGACCTTATATTTATCACCCAGCAATGCAGTTGAACCATAGCTTATTTTCAATATATAGCTCGCATCACCAACATCGACCACACCATCTTTAGAAAAGTTCAGCATCAGCGTTTCGTAGTGCGTGCCAGAAGATGCGGAATAGTAGAATCCGGGGAAACTGGCACCGTCCATAATCAGGCTTTCACCTTGTTCAATGCTCGCTATTGTTCCACGCTCTTCTACGGCAGAACTTACCGGAACCAGTGAAAGCACCATGAAGATGCATAGTATTCGTACGCCTATACCTGTATTTAAATAACTGTTACACCACATAATGTTAGACATACGTTTCAATAAAAACATAATATTAAATAAGACTTTTGAATTGATATACTTATTTAATATTACGATAATTACTATATGTATTTTTAAAGTAATACTTTTGGAGGAAAACTTATTAACACCTTCTGCATTAGGCACTTTGATGACATCTAATAAGTTCGCTCTGGTCGCTGCCCTCGTGATTGTTATATGCGGCATTATGATGATGGTCATGGGCAACACACACGCTAACCGGGTGCTGTATCAGGAAGATTTTGGAAACGACTACAGTATGAGTGGCAGCAGCTCACTAAGATGCTCAGACAGCTCACTCTATCTGGATACATCCGGCCCGAGCTACACAGGTGGAGGGGAGTGGAACAAAAATGTCAGTCTGCCGCCTGCAAAGATCTCATGGCAGTGGGCAGGAGAAGACCTTGGAGGTTTTCAATTCTGGTTAAAGCTCACATTCAGCAATCACAAATCCATCTACTATGTGGCAGACGGTAGCATGAACCCGAAATCAGATGGAGAGCATTACCGGGATGAAGAGGGCAGGATGCGGTTTTCACCGTCCATTATGATCTCAGGGGTTCGGTTGGGTGTGGTGCAAAGAGATGTCAGGGAGGATTACGCAAAGTACTGCGGTTCCTTTGATGATATTGAGATCATCCGGATAACTGTGGGTATGTCAGATGAAGATCCCGAACGGCGAAACCGGCTAAGTATCTCGAATATTATGATATATAGATAAAATGGTGGTAAAATGCAAAAAATAAAAGTTGGAATGCTAATCCTATTATTGGCCGCGGTGCTATTTTCAGAATGTATAGCTCAAAGCGAGAGCAATGATCCTCTCAACACTGCTGACACCGATCCGCTGATCGATAATGAACAGCCAGATGAAATAAACATAGAATCTGATGAGGGGATGCACACAGTTGTATCTGGTGACAATGACGCCCAGTCTCCGTATGTGGTCTGGGAGCACAAACTTGGGGACGTGAAACCGGAAAATATCTCACAGGGTTGGACAGGCGTGAAGGAATGCGTAAAGTTCTCACCTGATGCTAAGATCGTAGCAGTGAGTTTGGACAATGGCGCAGTAAGGGCTATTGATGTACCAAGCGGGGATATGCTATGGGAAAAAACAATTTCAGGAACTGCCTATGACCTCACATTTTCACAAGATGGTACATATCTGCTGGTGGGCGAAAAAAGTCAGGATGGTTACTTGTACTCATTAGCTGCCAGGACCGGGGAGGAAGTAAACAGGTACAGGACCGCAAATGATCTCAATACCCATGAAACTGAAAAGTACCAGCCTGCCGTCTACAGGATAATTGCTACAAACGATTTCATATATGCTGTAGCAAGCAGGTATTGGAAGGATGAAACATACGTGCATGCATCCAGCGTTTACAGGTTCAAGCCGGATGGAACCTTGGTATGGAAATTCCCTGCATCAGGAATTAACGACCGAAGTATAAACTGGATTGATTCGAGCAGTGACGGGAGCAATCTAGTCTTTGCAGCAAGCGACTGGACAAACTCGCTCGGTGTAAATGCAGTCATTCACTCTGTGGACGAAAATGGAAAGTTGCGCTGGAAATATGAGATTGAACCGCTTAAACCTTATTTCACATCTGCTGCAATCTGGCACAGTCTGGCGATATCAGACGATGGGAGTCTGATAACAGCTCTTACTGCCGATGGGCGGGCTTACCTGTTCAATGACTCGAACATCATTCGTACAGGTGACTATGAGTGGCAACAAGATATCTCTACACCGCAGGAAGTAGGGGGAAGTGCCATCTATGCCTACGGGGACAGTGCAACTATTGCAGGAGATGAACTCTTCTATATCACAGGCCCTACCTTCCCGGCATTCTATCCGGATGATGTGCCAATGGAACATCCGTATGGAAACTCCCTGATGGCATATGACCTTGAAGGGAACCTTTCATGGAAATACAATATTGAAGGTCACAGCAAGGGCATCTCATTCACACAGGATGAACAGTACTTTACACTGCCTGTTGGCAAAAATATTGTCACCGGAAACACATACGCCCATGGAGTGTATATTTTCGAATGCCAGAAAACAGGAAGTGCCTACTCCAAATTATCATGGATATTCAATACGGATGGCATAGTTGCGGCTTCGGACATTTCATCTGACGGATACACAGCAGCTATTGAAGTGCCGGTGAAACTGGCAGGTGGGGACGTGGTCGGAGAACACAGGTTGATATTATTGAGGTGAAAATATGAATTTGAAAAATATTAGTCTTATTATAATCAGTGTACTTGCATTTTCAATGCTTGTTGGCTGTATTGGCGAAGAAACAGAGACAGTTAACACACAGGCACCAGCGACTCCAATGCCAGAGAGTACCGAAACACAACCAATGGCAGGTGTGCCTATTGACTCGATAAGTTTCATGCGAACAGGTGCACATATAACCCTGGGTTCAGATGAAGCAATATCTGCCATTAATATCTATAATGACAGGAAACAGTTGATCTCGCAAAATGTGGAAACTCGTGTAAAGGAAGTCTTTGCGGACCTTGACTGGGATTCGAATGCCAGATACAAATTCGAAGTAGTAACAGACAGCGGTGCGGTAAGCACGTCTGATGTATATGCACCTGCCAAACCTGCACTCGTAAAGGTAGACACGATCGAACTTGAAGATGTGGAGCCAGGAGAGATCATTAAGACCACAAATAACGTAGAAGGTATTTTGAGATTCTCACCTGACAGCAGATACCTTGCGATCGGGACTCACGAAGGTAATCTGCGGATTATTGATCTTACTACAGGAGACGGGGTCTTTGAGAAGAAGATTTCTGAAGGGCACATAATTAGTATGGATTTCTCACCAGATAGTATGTCTCTTTATGTTACAGAGGAGAGTATGGACGGTTTTATCTATTGTTTTGACCTTGATGGTACAGAGCAATGGAAATTCAGGACTGCTGATGAATTTGGGTCAGATTTGAAATACATGCCATATGCCAGAAAAATGGCGTTTGACTCTGATGGCAATATGTATGCGACAGGCAGAAGGTCTGGAGGGTATATAGGGGGCACCTATCAGTACAGTACACGACTATATGCCTTTGATCCAGAGGGTAACATTCGCTGGAAATTCCCCGAATCCGGGATAATGGATGCCGGACTGACATGGGTAGATGCAACACCTGATGGAAAATATGTGGTGTTTGGCACATCAGGTTTTGGTCCGGTTGAAAACTGGAAAGATGAGACTGTTCATGTATTAAATGGTGAGACAGGGGAAGAATTATGGAGCTATAGAATTCTACCGCTTGAGCCGTATTTCAATAGCGTAGCCCTGTGGTATGGCACAACTATCACACCAGACGGGAAATACGTGACCGCGCTTGCAAGTGACGGAAGAGGCTTTTTGTTCAACAATTCCGATATACTCAGCACCGGGGAAGCAGAGCCTATGTGGCAAAGAGACATATCCACGCCAATGATGGTTAGCAGCATTCCGATCTATGGTTCTGCAAATTATGCGTACAATATCGATGATACTGTGATATTCTCCACAGGCAATACCTTCTCCAGAGCAAAGGGCGAGCAGCCGCCGATCGAACATCCTGGCGGGAATAGCCTGTATGCCTATGACCTTGAAGGCAACCTGCTCTGGAAGTGGAGGGTTGAAGGCTATGCAGGGGAACTCGGCATAGGTGACCACTATCTTGCAGCCCCGATATCCCAGAATCTGGTAACGAACAATATTGACGTGCACGGAGTCTATGTGTTTGACCTGTCACAAAGTGGGGGTGCTACCTCAAAACTTACGAATGTATACCGGACAGAAGGCATTACCATAGCATCTGATGTCTCCCCGGATGGAAGGTATATTGCAGCATTTGAAGCACCTGCAAGACTGGAAGACGGCAGCGTGATCGGAGACTACAGAGTTCACATCCTACGTTAGGGGCGAAGATATGAAAATAGTATCCATAATGTGGAACTCGTATATCCCAATGCTGGAAAAAGCAAGTGAGAAACTCGGGTTTGAACTGACAGCATATTCTACAAGAACACTTGAAGACGAACCCGAAAAGATAGGCGAGGTCCTTAAGTCTTTTGATGAGGCGGATGTGATCCTTCTCTATCATACAGACAACATTCTCTGGGAAGAACTGGACACATCGATTGAAGAACTGGATGGCAGGATCCCTGTGGTCTGTCTCGGACATGTTCCATCCCATTGGGAACTTTCAACAGTAAAGCCAGGGATAATAGCCACCTGTTATTCCTATATCACCTATAACGGTGAGGTGAATTTTGCCAACCTTTTGCGGTATATTGGAAAAGAGGTGCTGGGATATGACCTTGCAGTCGAGCCACCGGTAAAAGTAGCATGGGAAGGACTGTACCACCCTGATGCGCCATACCAGTTCAAAAATATAGATGAATACCTCAAATGGCTGCAACCTGCAGGCAACAGGACGGTCGGTATTCTCTTTTCCAGGGCATCCTGGGTGAACAATACCCTTGATATCGAAAATATCCTGATAAGAGAGTTTGAAAAACAAAACCTGAGTGTTATCCCTGTCTTTTCATATTCTATAAAGGATACGGAACTGGGTTCCAGAGGAATGAACGAGGTCATAGGCGAGTACTTCATAAGGGACGGAAAACCCGTTATTGATGCACTTGTGAAACTCTCACCTTTCTTTATCACAAGTAAGGCAAACAATATACAGGATGTGTCTAATGCCAGATCCGGTGTTGAGCTGCTATCAGGACTTGATGTGCCGGTATTCCAGCCTGTAATCTCATCTTATACGACAATCGACAGATGGCATGAATCGAACGGTCTCAGTAATGATATTGGCTGGAGTGTGGCAATGCCAGAGTTTGAAGGCGTTATCGAACCCATTATTATCGGTGCCGGCCGGATGCAGGACAACTATGTGGAGCGCTTGCCCATAACGGAACGGTGTGTCAAACTTGTATCAAGGGTCGCAAAATGGATGCGTCTTCGGAACAAGCCGGTTTCCGAGCGCAGAGTGGCCTTAATCCTGCACAATAACCCCTGTGCCGGTGCAGAGGCAACTGTTGGTGGTGCAGCTCACCTTGATTCCCTTGAAAGCGTGGCACGGATACTGAACAGGATGCAAGATGATGGCTACCGGATAGACCCGCCTGCTGATGGGAAAGAACTCATAGACACCATCATGAAGCGCAAGGCCCTATCAGAGTTTCGGTGGACAACTGCCGGGGAGATCGTTAAAAACGGCGGCGCCATCGCACTGGTGGAAAAGGAAGATTATGAGAAGTTTTTCAATACACTGAGTCCTAAGGTCCGGACGAGAATGATCGAGGCATGGGGCAACCCACCTGGCGAGGAGGTCAACGGTGTGCCTGCAGCCATGCTGTATGGGAATAAGATCATTGTTCCGGGTGTGGTTTTTGGCAATGCTGTGGTGTGTGTACAGCCAAAGCGCGGATGTGCGGGTACAAGATGCGACGGTGAGGTGTGCAAGATACTGCATGACCCTGATATACCGCCTACACACCAGTACCTGGCAGTCTACCGCTATCTTGAGGACACTTTCGGGGCTGATGTGCTGGTGCATGTGGGGACCCATGGCAATCTTGAGTTCTTGCCTGGCAAGGGTGTGGGCCTGTCAGGTGACTGTTATCCTGATATCGCTATTGGCACTATTCCGCATCTTTATATTTACAATGCCGACAACCCGCCGGAAGGGACCATTGCCAAGCGGCGCAGTCTCGCAACCTTGGTCAACCATATGCAGACCGTCATGTCCGGCAGCGGACTATATGATGAACTTGAGGAACTTGACCGGCTCCTTGGTGAGTATGAACAGGCAAAATATGACCATGGGCGTGCCCATGCGCTTGAGCACTTAATCCTTGAGGAGATTGAAAGATCAAATCTTGGCCGTGAGATAGGAATGTCCTGTGACATGCAATTTTCAGATGTTGTCACAAAGGCACATGAGGCACTTGGCAGGATACGCAATACCCATATCCAGAGCGGGATGCATATCTTTGGTGAACTGCCGGAAGGTGAGAAACGTGTTGATTTTATATACTCCATACTGCGCTATGACGATGGTGATGAGAACGCTGTATCGCTTCGGCGGATTATGGCAGGACTTATGGGCCTTGACCTTGGTGAACTCATTGCCAATCAGGGAGAGGTTTCACAAAATGGCAGGATACTTGAAGAAATAGACGAACTTTCGAAGGATTTCATCAGGAAATGCCTTACAAACGACAGTGCAGAACAGGAGATGGAGCAACTTGCACTGGTCAGCGAGCGCATCAGGGACATTGACATTAGCATCAGTGAATCAAAAGAAATAGACGCGCTACTACATGGTTTTGATGGCGGTTACATCCCTGCCGGTCCTTCGGGCTTGATTACACGTGGCAGGGCTGACGTGCTTCCCACAGGCAGGAATTTCTATTCACTTGATCCGCAGCGGGTGCCCACCAAAGCTGCATGGCGTGTGGGAGAAAAACTTGCACAGGCAGTGATTGACAAACATGTGGATGAGGAAGGGCGGATTCCTGAAAATTTGGCATTCTACTGGATGTCAAGCGATATCATGTGGGCTGATGGTGAGGGAATGGCGCAGATTATGAACCTGCTTGGTGTTGAACCTGTCTGGCAGGGTAACGGCCGGGTCAAGGGCTTTGAGGTGGTCCCCTTAGAAAGGCTTGGCAGGCCGAGGATCGATGTTACCGTCAGGGTATCGGGTATAACGCGGGATAACTTCCCCAATTGCATTGAACTTATCGATGAAGCGATACAGGCAGTGGCATCTCTTGACGAACCCGCTGAGATGAACTACCCCCGCAAACATTCGCTCAGTATGGTTGAAAACGGCAGTGATTGGCGGGATGCAACATTGAGGATATTTGCAAGCAAACCCGGCACATATTCTTCGGGTGTGCAGCTTGCAGTATATGCCAGTGCATGGAAGGAGGAGAAAGACCTTGCCGATATCTTCCTGTACTGGAACGGTTATGCCTACGGGAAGGACGTGAATGGCAAGGAGGCGCACCAGCAGCTTGCATCCAGTCTGAAAACCGTGGATGCAACCTTCAACAAGGTTGTGACCGATGAGTATGACCTGTTCGGCTGCCCCTGCTATTTCGGAACACATGGTGGCATCACGGCTGCGGCCAGGCACATATCCGGTAGGGATGTGAAGGCTTATTATGGCGATACAAGGGAACCGTCAGGCATTGAGATAAGAGATATTGCAGATGAGGTCCGGCGCGTGGTCAGGACAAAACTCTTGAACCCGAAATGGATCGAGGGGCTGAAACAGCACGGCTACAAGGGGGCAGGTGATATCTCAAAGGTATTTGTTTAGATTGCTAAATC
>JAGLRT010000183.1 GCA_023136155.1 Methanosarcinales archaeon | reverse complement strand
CACATAGGCAGACTGAAAGCAAAACTTGCACGCCTGAAAGAAGATATGATAAAACGTGCCTCTTCAAAAGGTGGAGGTGAAGGTTATTCGGTCCGAAAATCAGGAGACGCAACCGTGGTACTGGTTGGATATCCATCAGTGGGCAAATCCACACTATTAAACAGGCTGACCGGTGCACAGTCCAAGATAGGGGCATACGAGTTCACTACATTGGACGTGGTTCCAGGCACCATGTTCCACAACGATGCCACTATCCAGATTCTGGACGTGCCCGGCCTGGTTCGCGGGGCAGCCTCAGGGCGTGGGCGCGGGAGAGAGGTCATATCAGTGGTCCGCAACGCTGACCTTATTGTGTTCCTTATCGACGTGTTCCAGACCGGACATCGGGATGTACTTGAAAAAGAACTCTATGATGCCGGTATCAGGGTGAATACCCGCAGGCCTGATGTGAAAATCATGCGCAAGTTCAGGGGCGGAGTCAGCATCAACTCAACCGTGAACTCGGAACTGGACCGAAACATCATCATGTCCATACTCAAAGAATACAAGATGCACAATGCTGACGTGCTTATCCGAGCAAAAGTGAACATAGACGAGTTCATTGATGCGTTGCTGGGCAACCGCAAGTACATAAATGCAGTTACCGTTATCAACAAGGCTGACTTGGTGGACGAAGAGTTCAAAACCGATATCAGGGCTAAATTTCCAGACGCAATGCTAATCTCGGCTGACATGGATAAAAACCTTGACCCTCTGAAGGACCTTATATTCGACCACCTGAAATTCATCCGATTGTATATGAAACCCCAGGGAGAGCCTGCGGATATGGAAGAACCCATGATAGTACAGGATGGCGTCAATGTGGGTGATATCTGTGATAAACTGCACCGTGATTTTAGAAAGAGGTTCAGGTATGCCCAGATATGGGGCCCCTCAGCCAAACATCCAGGTCAGCGTGCAGGACTGGAACATACATTAATGGACGGCGACATATTAACTATTGTAACCCAGAAGTGACCCTAAAATGGAACCGCGAATCAATCCCTGAAAATTCAATATCGTATTGAATGAGACAAACATTCAGTTTGTCTCTCTCTGGCATTTATCGGTGCAGTCATCTCCATGTACATGACTTTGGTGACAACACTGATGATAAAAACCAATGATTATAGTCACCTAAGGAACTCTTCCATGCGCTCCAGCGCGGTTTTTAGTTCATCCAGGCTGGAAGCATAGGAACATCGCAAAAATCCAGTACCAGACTCCCCGAATACATCCCCTGGAACCACTGCCACCTTCTGCTGGTTTAACAGTCCTTCAGCAAACTGCAACGAGGTCATGCCTGTAGACTGCACAGATGGAAATGCGTAGAATGCTCCCCTGGGTTCAAAACAGTCCAGTCCCAGGTCGTTCAGTCCTGTCACAAATAGCCGTCTGCGACGGTTATATTCCCTAACCATGGCCTGCATCTCAGATTCGCCTTTCTTCAAGGCTTCTATGGCTCCCATCTGGGAATTGATGGGCGCACACAGCATAGTATACTGGTGAATAAGGAGCATGGCACTAATAATATCGGGCGGCCCCATAGCATACCCCACACGCATCCCGGTCATGGCATGGGACTTTGACAGGCCGTTTAGCAGTATGGTACGTTCATCCATGCCGTTTAGTGATGAAAAACATGTGTGTTTACCATTGTAGGTTAGCTTGTCATACACCTCATCAGATATGACCAGCAGGTCGTGTTCCACTGCAACATCTGCCACTTCCTCTAAATCCTTTTTATCCATCACAGCCCCGGTTGGGTTGTTTGGGTAGCTCAATATGATGGCTTTGGTCTTTGGTGTAACAGCCTCTTCCAGTTGTGCCCCAGTCAAACGGAATTCGTCAGCCCTGGTGGTGGAGACCGCAACCGGTGTACCTCCGGAAAAAACAATACTCGGTTTATATGACACATAGCTGGGTTCATGGACAATGACTTCATCTCCGGGATTTACCACAGCACGCATGGCAAGGTCAGCGGCCTCGCTGACGCCGGTGGTTACGAGTACCTGGGTATCCGGGTCATAGTTCACGCCGTAGTCATTATGGAATGAGTCAGACACGGCTTCCCTGAGTTCAAGCAGACCGGCGTTTGAAGTATATGAAGTGAAGCCTTTTTCGAGCGAATAAATACATGCTTCCCTGATGTGCCAGGGTGTGACAAAATCAGGTTCGCCTACACCCAGGGAGATAATATCATCCATACCAATGACCATGTCAAAGAATTTCCTGATACCCGAAGGTGGAACAGCATTAACCCTGCCAGAAATAAATTTTCGTGTATGATCCATCGGTCGCTCACATCATCTTATGGAGTTATTGCCAGTCTTTTTGACTTTTCCTTCTCGAAAAGTGTTACTCCGTCTTCTTTGTAGGTCTTTAGCACAAAATGTGTCACCGTACTTTGCACCTGGTCGAGAGTGGAAATCTTCTCTGCCACGAAAAAAGCTACGTCCTTCATGGAATGACCGCGCACGGTAAGGGAAAAGTCGTGGTCACCTGATATCAATCGCACAGACCTGACCTCGTTAAAGTTGGCAATGCGCCTGGCAATCTCATCGTATCCTGACCTGTCACCCAGGGTTATCTTGAGTTCAATGATGGCATAGAGGTATTCTTCACCCATCTTATCCCAGTCAATGACAGCCTTATATTTACGTATTATACCGCTATCTTCCAGTTCCTTGATATGGGAGCGTACCTCTGTCTCAGATTGTCCAATAAGCCTGGCAATTTCTGCGGGGTCAATCTTTGGGTCCTGCTCTATAATCTCTAGTATCTCATTCATGACCATGCCTCATATCTGGTAAGCGTGTTTATGTATTATCAGGACATAGATTTTTCGCTTACTTAGACAGGTGCAAGCCTGTCAAGTGTGTCGCACAATTTATTCACTGTATTCTCTACGGTCTTTATGCCTACTTCATCGGTATTGGCTGCCTTTTGTGTAATGCCACCAAAATGACTGTTGTCACCTACTACTATCATACCATGGATATGCATCCAGGCATGTATGGACCATACAGTGTATTCCTGCCCACCATTACGGGACCCGCCAACGGCCA
>JAGLRT010000182.1 GCA_023136155.1 Methanosarcinales archaeon | reverse complement strand
TCACATAACATTATAATTCACATAAAATCTGCCAGTCCTAACTGTTTTGAAACATCACTCTCAAACAGCGACTTGATCTCAAGGTTAATGAGTTCAAGCCTCTGTTTGGTGTAATCGCTCACTTCATACTCTTCTGCTATCTTGAGAGACACTTCCATATACTTCTTGACTGACCCCTCATGCACAGTAAGTACAATTTTGCCGTTACATTTTGGACATTTACCCAGCAAAGGAGGACGCCTGAATTTCCTGTTGCACTTTACGCACCGCACCTTCTGTCTTGAAAACGCCCGCAGGTTGCCAATAAGATCAGGCAGGAAATGTGACTTGATAACCCGCTCTGCAACATCCCGCTCATCCACAGCCCGTATCTTTTTTGCCAGTTCAAGCTGTGCAGTCATTTTCTCAATCATACTGCCAAGGGTCTTGTAGGCGCTGTTGGCAGGCCCCATTGCAATATCCGATGTATCATTGGTAAAACTCCAGCCATCATATTGTCCGGGTGTACCCAGCCTGCCAGTTACGGTATCCATGACCTTTTCCAGGTCCTTTGGATTAGCATACTGCAGGGTGGCTTCATAGAACTCAAGGGGATAGCGGCGTAGTACGTCAATATTATGGGCTTCCTTATCCACTTCACTGGGGTCAATGCGGGTAGTGAGGACCAGAGGTGCATCCATCTGGCCCCCCCGTTTATCAGGCAGGTACGAACGGGAGAAGTTTAACAACCCGTCCATCAGCAGCATTATACAATCCTCGTCACCGTCACAATTCCGGCGTTTGGCAGCATGGAAAAAAGGATGAGCCCAGCCTACCGAAGCCCTGGTAAAACCTACCAGCCGCCCTAATACACCTGCGGAAGTATGGGGTGCCAGCCCTATGAGCAATGTTCCTACCAAATCGTTCACTGTGCTGGCATTATAGTATGGTTCAAGACCGTAGAATTTCACCAGCAGATCATCAATGAAACAGGCCGATCTATGCAGATATTCACCGCAGTGATGGGAAACTACCAAATCCTGCACCTTCAGTTCCAAAACCTGCGATGGGTCCACGAGTTCTTTTTCATCCATATCATGCGTGTATCCGAGTCGGTGCATGGTCTGCACATCAGTACCAATCTCAGCGGGTCTTATATGGGTCAGGGGCAGGTCTGACATATCATAACGTACTGTACCGTCCTTGAATGTGACCACATCATGCCTGGCGCGCAATATCCCTTTTTCAATAGGTTCTGGTGTCTTGTTTTTAGATGTCAGTCCAATTACACCCTTAAAACTTGCCAGGTTATCTCTCTCACCGATATTTTTAAATGCTTTTAGATATTCACCCTTGAAATTAATAGTAAGTTTATCAGCTGAAGTTGTCTCCTGACCACATTTGGGACATATCAGCTCACCCACCTCAATATTACATACCGGACATTGTAGTTTTGCCCGGGTGGGTCCGTCGCAGTCAGGGCAAAAACGCCTGAAGGTTGCCGCTCCGCATCTGGTACATGCCCTGGTATCTATTTCAACCTCAAATGTACCCACATTTTCCTTGAATGACTTGGAATAGTTCTTTGCTTCCATCATGGAACGTTTACGCCCACCCGCATCACCCACAGGGAACAGCACGTTGGGAGCGGGTTTCATCTCACGCTTATCAGATTTCTCAGGCCGGCCCATTCGGGAACCGATACGGTACGGCGCTCGCATCCTTATGGTGAGATGGCTTAGGTGGTTGACCATATCCATTGAATCAGTCTTCTCATCTACTGAGGCATTCCTGACACGATGCAGGGAATCATCAAGACCCAGACAACGAACCAGCGGTCCTGCCTGATCAATATGGACCTTGTTGTCGTGTACACTGTGGTGGACAAGCAGCAATTCCAGTATGTGCTTGATAGTGCTATCGACAGGAAGTACCAGTTTTGCGTTTTCATACGTTGCATTGTGCTCTACATAGGTTGAGAGTGTGAGAATATCCTGTGAGGTGACATCATGCCAAAGGTAGGTATATTGGGGATGAAGCGGGACCTGAAATTTATCCGATAACTCCAGTGCAATAGTGCCGGAAGGCTTGGTAAGTTCTGATTCCTTGTATGTTATTTCATTACCTATCTTTGCCGCCGCCGTCTCCAGTTCTTGTATCCACCATTCAAAACAGTATGCTGAGGGCACCAGTAGGTGATTATTCTCAAGGAAATCCCCATAGTTTATCAGCAATTCGCCAATGTCCAGTATCTGTGATATGGAACTCCTGACTTGATGAGCCTGTTCCACGGAATCCACTCTGAGCACATTACCATTGAACAGCCGTACAGTCGGACCTTCCAGACTGTCCACGGGAGCGATGCCCAGTGCCTTACCAGGCCGTTCCACTTTTATCTGGGTGCCAGCTGCCAGGAAATCATCCATCAGTACCATGGTGGCGGGGCTTGTACCTCCGCCTGCAAAGCTGGTGTTCCGGCTGCGTCCATACCTGAGCCTGAAACCTCCTGGCCTGGATGGATATGAGAACACGGGCCTGCCAGCAATCAGGTCCTGCAGGTATTTGTCCTTGGGTTTGACTTTGACACCGTCTTTGTCATCCAAATCATCGTCTTTTTTTCCGCCACTAATGAATGTATCCAGCCAGTCCCAGCCGTCCAGTTTGAGATTGGTTACATGTTTTTTTATTTTCGGCGCTTTTAGGGCCAGGCCTTCGGCCATAACCAGACACATCCCACCCCTGACCCTGTTTGTGGGGATTCGTGGCAGGTCGCGATGGCCATCTACTTCCGCATCCTCGGTGGGTTCCCCGTCTATACATACGGGACAGTTTTCCACAATAAGACGAATTTCTTCTTCACTCGGAGTATATTGCAGGCTTGCTACACGTCTGTATAACTGTATCTCTTCCACATACCTGTCAACTTCGTTTTGGGTGGGTATGTACCTTCCAATATCCATGCTTCTCCTGACAAAGTCGGCAACCAGTACCGACAGTGCCTGTGCAGTACCGCCTGCACTCCTGATAGGGCCTGCATAATATATCCTTACAAATCTTGAACCATCGGCATTGGTATCAATATCCACCCGGTCAATACCTTCAATTGGTGCTGCTACCACTCCTTCGGTAAGTATCGCTACAGATACCCTGACAGCGGCATCCAGGGCCTGGTTTTCAGAATCAAAGGGCTGCACCTTGCCGCTAGCCACATCCACACCAATATGCAGTGCTGCCTCTTCCCGGCTCATATCCTTTTCCAGTTCCCTGATACGCGGCGCCACTCCCTCGATGCCGATAAGTTTTTCCACCCGGTCTGCAAGGTCCTGGGCCAGTGGTATTTCAATATTGGGTTGGGGGTCAAGTCCTTTGCTTCTGGCTTTTGCTGCAATCTCAATAGCAGAATTGAGTTTAGATTCCATTGATGCGAAGTATTTTTGCATACTTTGGCTTGCAGCTATTTCTTTCATAGGGACCTCTTTTCAGTATGGGGAATTGATTTCATGGTAAATAATAGTATATTACAAGATGTAATACAAATGAAATATTGCTATCAATGAAGCTCCCACAGAAGAGCTTTGGGGCACACTCATTCTCAGGTTACTGAGGTTACATTGACAATGGCTTTCTCAACCGTAGAAGAGCTGCGGAGTTCAACAATAATGGTTAACAGTCATATCAATCACCTAACAACCACAGTCTGAAGATTCCCGTTGAAAATTGACCCCTAAATCCCTCCACAATTGCCCTGTTTAACAAACTCCATCGTCCCCTGAATCTTAGGGCCGGGCGAGAACTGTCCTTCGGCCAGATAGTTACGGGCTTCTTTTACCGTTAACTTATCCAGTTATATTTGGTAACGATTGATATTACTAAAAAATTAACCAAAGATTGAACTCGAC
>JAGLRT010000181.1 GCA_023136155.1 Methanosarcinales archaeon | reverse complement strand
TTGTACTTATTTATTTAGATTCCAGTAAATATAGTCTCCCGCTAAACTTATAAGAATTCGAACTGCAATCAACGCATATACAGTATCCACTTCAAATCTAAGGGTAACTGACTCCTTTTTGAAATCGAAAACCTGCTTAGGCACTTGATTTAGATAATCCAAATATTCATTTTACCCTGATTTTTGAAGTGGATACGTATTTTGTGCTGTTGAGCGGAGCGAAAAATATTGTAATTCGCATCCGTATTGACAAAACCAAGCACTGCGCACCGCAAATGAGTTTTACAAGGGCTTTTTAGATTTAAACCTTTGGTGTCTGCCTTGAAAGCATACCAACATTCACTTTTCAACAATCACAGGAAATACATTAATCACAGACAGCAAGTCCCCCTTTTCAATCATACCATCCTGAATTGGGAGAAATACCACACTATCAATCTTACGGCTCGTCTCCACCAGTGCCAGACCTTGAAGCTTGACCTTAAGCACAACCCCCAGGGCATGATGACAAAAAGCACACGGTAATGCTACAGTATTCTCATCAATAACCGCATCTTCGATTGATATTTCAATAACATCCCCCTTCTTTATCTCCACATCCTCAGCCGCTATAAGCATCTCCCATTTACCATTAGGGGAAATAGTAAATTTATAAGGTACAGCAGTTACAGTTTCCCGTTCAATTATGTCCTGACTGCCAAGCACCAGTTGGATTGGAACACTGATATTACCATTAGCCATAATTATTGTTAATTGACCTGAAAGATATAAATATATTCCATTTTTCCAAACAGCAGTAAGTCAACAATGCTTTTATATGATTTACCGGAAAATGTTACAAGATTGGAATGCTTACGATAAAAAGGTTAAACAATAAATGGAGGACGTGGAACGAACCCCGATGTCATAGCGCACTACCGTGAAGCAGGCCGGATTGCTTCCAAGGTAAGGAATGAAACTCTGGAGACCATTGAAGCGGGGGTCAGCTTGCTTGAAGTAGCTGAATATGCTGAAGAGCTTACCTGCCAGATGGGAGGTGAAGCAGCATTCCCATGCAACATCTCCATCAATGAGGTTGCATCCCATTATACTCCTTTGTTGGGTAAACATAAATTCGAAGCCAGTGACCTTGTGAAAATAGATATCGGTGTACATGTAAATGGTTATATCGCAGATACAGCAGCCACAGTTGAATTAGAAACACAACGGTACCATACGCTTATCGAGACAGCCCGGGAAGCACTTGACAGTGCAATCAAGGAAATAAATGCGGGTGTGACAACCAAACATATCGGTAAAGTCATCGAACAAATAATAAGAGCCAGGGGCTGCCATCCAGTTCCTGCACTGACCGGGCATAGCATTGGAAGATATGCCATCCACAATGGCCTCAATATCCCGAACCACGGCAGTGCTGCCCATTCAAACACACTTCATACTGACGATGTAATTGCGATTGAGCCCTTTACTACAAAGGGCAGTGGCCACATAAAATCCGGGGAAACAAGAATCGTATGCCTTACGAACGATAAGAATTCTTCAAACCCTATTTATCAAAAGGTGAAGTCACAATTCAATACACTTCCTTTCACCAGTCGATGGATGGATTATCCTGATGACCTGGAAAAATTGGGAACATCCCTCCGTAAATATCCTGTGCTTATTGAGAAAGACGGATGTGCGGTTGCCCAGGCCGAGCATACCATAATAGTCAAAGAAGACGGATGTGAAGTGATCACAGCATAACCTAATACTTTTTCAGCCGTACATAATGTCATCTGGCTGCGTAGACTGGAGAAATGTTAAAAAATATTCTATGGGCACGGGTGAAAATGCCTCCATCTCATTACCACATTTCGGACACTGCTTCTTGAATTTTAAGGGAGTGGCCGGAACTTCCTCTTCATGGATACCATCCACAACAGGAACGTTCGCAGGTTCTAATATTTCGAACATTTCATCTTTTAAAAGTTCAAAATAAGTAGATTTTTCAGTATGCCCGCACGATTCACATTTGAGTCGAACCTTGTTGCCAAGAAAGCCCTTTTCATGTTTTTTTAACAACAGTCCTTTTAACAGGTCTTTCACAGTAACAATTAGGTACGATGTCCCTATTAAACTTTGTTAAATATGACCTATTTACCAAGCAGGTTATCCACCCTGTCCATACCTTCCCTAATATTTTCAATGCTATTAGCATAGGAAAAACGCAGATACCCTTGTGCGCCGTCCCCGAAATCAATGCCCGGTGTCACTGCAACCCCCGCATCTTCCAGTAGGTACCGGCTGAGTTCAAGGGAGTTTTTGCTAAACTCCTCCGCATTGGCCAGTACATAGTATGCCCCTGCAGGTTCACTCGCTATCCCAAATCCAATCTTCTTAAGACGCTCGATGATATACTTTCTTCGTTTATCATAGGTCGCAACCATTTCTTTAACGTGGTCCTGGGAGCCCTCCAGGGCAGCGATACCTGCATGCTGGGTAAAACTGTTAGCGCAGATAAAGAAATGTTGCTGGAGATTTTGTAACACCCTCATATATTCGGGCGGGGCAATGAGGTAACCAAGCCGCCAGCCGGTCATGGCATAGAGTTTGGAAAATCCGTTAAGCACAAAAGCGTTATCAGTATATTCCAAAATAGTATGGTCCTCTCCTTTATACACCAGGCCCTGGTATATCTCATCCGAAATAATGGGGACACTGCCAGCTATTTCAGCCAGGGCACGGGTGGTCCCGGTGGACATCACATGACCCGTGGGATTGGATGGGGAATTTATCAGGACTGCGCGGGTTTTTGGCGTAAATGCACGGGCAACGTCATCAGGGGGCAGGCTAAACCCCTCATCCTCGCGAGTATATACATACACTGGTCTGCCGCCAAGGTATTCAATAAAATTGGGGTAGCTGGCATAGTAGGGATTTGACATAATTACTTCATCCCCTTCATTCAGCAGGCTCATGAATAACAGCAACAGGGCCGGGCTGGTGCCTGATGTGACAATAACCTGCTCAGGACTTAACTCAATGTTGAATTTCCGTTTATAGTAATCAGCTATTGCCTGCCTGAGTTGGGGTAGCCCCATGCTGTGGGTGTATTTTGTCTCACCAGCTCTGAGAGCGCTGTATGCAGCCTCGCAGATATGTGGGGCTGTGGGATAATCAGGCTCGCCAACCTCAAGGTGGATGATATCCCTGCCTGATAATTCGGTAATGTCCTGATTTAGACC
>JAGLRT010000180.1 GCA_023136155.1 Methanosarcinales archaeon | reverse complement strand
TCGGAGCGATACGCAAGGATGTTCTTAATATTTGTTTATACATTTAACCCTTTTGTTGTTGTACATAAAGTATAATTTTATATTGGAGCCTGAAAAGAAAAATTTAGATGAACTTGTAACTCGACTTGCAACAAAAATCGATGAGCGTATACGGTACAAAAACATTTATTGGGATTATCATGCGAAAAATGCAATCATTCCAGCCTCACATCCCCAGGGCTATTGCCTGTCCGCTACCTGAAGCTGTTCAATGCTAAGGTTAAAAACACATTATACCAACACTAAACATAATATTTTCAAAAATGCCTGAAAAATTCGTGAAATTAGTTCAATGAAACGTCATGAAAATAAGGCTATTTCCCGGACAGTTTTGCAAGAAGTTTCTCAAGGCTCTGGTTATGTTCGCCTTATTTTCATACATACACCCTGAAGTTTTTTATTGCTCGACTAAATGTCCGTTATTTGGGGTGCACTCCATTAAAATACTGGAATGATGCCCGGTTAATATTCATTTACCATTCTCCTGCGGTGGCCCTTATGCTCTTGAATAACTGCCGGGAATGTTGCTGCGGACCAGGGGCGAGTTAAACCAAAATTCACGCCACCATCATGGAGGTCTGGGTAATATTAATAACAACTCGCCCCTTATTCTATGATTACCAACACTTTCGAAGGCATTTAATATGACCAGTTTTGACGATACAGTAACTTCAGCAGTTGAAAAGGTAATACCAGGTGTGGTAAACATCAGTGAAGTAAAACTGATAAAGGACGCACACCTGCACGTACATCCTGTACCCGGTGTGGGTTCAGGTTTTATAATAGATGAAGCCGGATGTATCCTGACCAATGCTCATGTGGTACTTGGTTCATCTGAAATAAAAGTGACACTGGATGACGGCAGGACCTTGCCCGGTGTACTCAAAGGTATTGATACCATGATGGATCTGGCAGTCATCAATATTGATGCCGACGGCCTGCTTGTACCCGAGATGGCTAAGTACAACAATCTCAAGATAGGACAGATGGCTATAGCTATCGGTAGCCCCCTTGGTCTGGTAGGCGGCCCCACAGTCACGTCCGGGGTTATCAGTGCACTCGACCGTTCTATCCAGACAGAGATGTCATTCATGGAAGGGCTTATACAGACTGATGCTGCCATTAATCCCGGCAACAGTGGCGGCCCCCTCATCAACAGCCGAGGTGTGGTGGTAGGCGTTAACAGTGCAATCATACCCTTTGCACAGGGAATCGGGTTCGCCATACCCATCGGCCCTGCCCTGTGGGTTGCCGAACAGTTGAAGGTGCATGGGGAGATCGTGAGACCCTGGCTCAGTATCAATGCAGTGGATGTTAATCCAAAACTTATGGCATACTACAGTCTGCCGATTGACAAAGGCGTGGTGGTGACCAGGGTAGTGCCGGACAGTGAAGCAAATAAATCCGGTATCGAGATGGCAGATATCATAACCAGGATGGATGATATCCGGATAAACAACGTCCAGGACATGATTAAGGTCATCAATAAACACGAAGTAGGAAATAAAGTGGAAGTAGAAGTATTCCGTGGCCAAGAGAAGGTACGACTTGAAACCATACTTGAAAAGGCACCAACGCCCCAGATTCCTCCCGTCCCAATTGTAGAACCGGACATGCATGAAGCAGGACTGCCCTGAAACAGGGCGGTTATTTCTGAATATATTCGCCCACCTGCGCCCGGCTCACCAGTACACCACCCAGTAATATTAACCCGCCACCCATAATTATGACATATGAAATGGGTTCGCTGAGTAAGATTGAGGCAAAGACCACAGCACTGACCGGCTCCAGCAGTGCAATGATACTGGCGCTCTGGGCTCTGACATGCATCAGACCGTTGAGATATAATATAAGAGAGGCAGCGGTGGGCAGCAGTCCGAACAGGACCAGGACAAGCAGGTTATCCAGCACCACCCTGCCTGGTATGGCGGTAGCATATGGGGAGAAAATAATCATTGTTATGAACAAAGCCCAGGCTGCCTGTGACGTACCCGAATAATAAGCCCTGAGATATCTTGAAGTCATGATTATAGATGCATAGCACAGGCCCGAAACCAGCCCGGCAGCCAGCCCCATGACATACATGTTATCCACATCTTTGAAAAGGGCACCGGGCTGTATGACAATTATAACTCCTGAGATAGAGATACCAAGCGCAAGTAGGCTGCTACGGGTGATATATTCTTTTAAAATGATGGGCGAAAGCAGTGTAACATATACCGGTGCCGTGTACAATAGCAGGGCAGCCATTGAAACCGATGTATATTTGACCGAAATAAAATAGGAGAACATAGTCACGGCCTGGAATAATCCCAACATCATGATATAGAGCTTTTTATCCCGCAGCCGCAGTTCACTAAGTCGGCCACAGCATCCGAAAAAGAGCGCAATGGCAGCCAGGCCGAATAGCAATCGGTAGAAGATGATAGAACCTATAGGCATCTGAGTTATGATTTTTACGAAGATGCCAATAATGCCGAACAGTGTGGCTGCAGTTGCTATTTGGAGGTAGCCTTTGAGATGGGGAGTCAGCATCGATGAGATATTGGGTGGTTATGATATTTAGTAGAGTGGGATTTGTGGGATATGAACTTATGTCTATAGCATCAATAAGCCGTTGGATTGCATCTCAAAGTTTCCTAAACTCGTTTGGATAATATTAAATAAACATTCTCATTCTTATTCACATTTTTTCCAGAGGCTAAATTAATATCCTACATATATTATGGATTTATGTAGAAAATAAACACAATCATATATCTAATAAATATAAATCTGCATTCTTGAAAACAGACTTGATAAATACTTTTTTATCACAATAGAATTATTCAAATAGATAATGTCATACCAGGAATATCTCGCTGCCAGGGAAACCATAACCACCATTGGTCAACCTGTAATCACATTTATTTTAATTATATCCCTGCTGTTGGGTGCAGTCTCCCTGTATCACATGTTTACGAGGGACAAACGGGCGTATACGCTCTCGGCCCAGTTGAGGAAAACAAGTACAGTGCTGCTGGTGATAGGATTTATTATCATTGCATGGTTCCACCTGCGCATCTACCAGACAATTGAACTGGTTTATCCGCCAGAACTTGCGAATTATATGGCCGCTGATATGGGTGTCAGTGCCACTTCCCTGAGATTTGCCGTGCCACTTTGGATTGAGAACGAGAAATTATATTTCTGGACATTGTGCATATCTATCTTTCTTGTTGTCACCAATTTTCAATATAACTTCTTGAGGTCAGAAGTAGCATCCCTGTTTTCATCGGCAATGAATATCATGCTGGCAGCCTTCGGGTTGTTGACATATTACACTTCCAATCCTTTCAATGAACCCCTTCCCGGCCTGCATTCAGAAATCGCAGGTTGGTACGCTGCTACGGTTGCAACCGACCCCAACGTGCTGTATGGAACCCTCTACCAGTTATATTTCCGTATAATCTATTACTACAATTCAGAATACATGTGGACTCACCCACCCATGCTCTTTATCGCCTACGCATCCCTGGTTATCACCTTTGTGGGATGCGTGTTCATGCTCTTCCGTCGCGAAAAGATATTTGACCGCATCTCATACAACCATGCCAAGTTCGGGTACCTCCTCCTCACGGTCGGGATGCTCATTGGCTATCCCTGGGCTGTAGTGGCATGGGAAGGCAAAGATTGGTGGTGGGACCCGAAGGTAAATGGCAGTATCATGATGTGGGTGCTGTACAGCGCGTACCTGCACAGCCGGATATACCTGAAGCGGCGCAACATGTGGCAAGTTACTGCTATACTTGGCATCATCTGTTTCATATCACTTGTATTCACTTACCTGCTGACATATATTGCACCCGGGATTCATGCCATATCACAATAAGGAATGAATAAAGAATGACGCCGACACTGAAAATGAAACCAAATACCTATGATTTCTACCTGATAGTCCTCACTTCAGCGGTGCTGGCAATAATCGGGCTGGTTTGCCTGTACGGTATAGGCTATTATACATACACAACCGAGACCATACCCCAGTGGACCCAATATCCCATGTACGGTGATTATATCGACAGCATGAACCAGTATATCTACCCGTTCGTTGTGCTGCTGCTGGTGGCACTGGGTCTGTGCATACCCAAACGGATAGTCCCCCGACAGTCACTCCTGGCATCCGGGATTAGCATACTGGCTGTTACTATTTTGATTGCACTGGTGACCGATATTGGCACCAGCCTGGCATTTCTGCTGGCCGTTTCCATAGTGGTACAGGCAGTGGTCATGGTATTAACCATGCTGGGACGAGGCGGGCTGACCTATGAACGAGAAGGGTATTTCGTGCAGACCGGTTCGTCAATGCTGCATCTGGGCACGGTGATATTTGTGCTGGATTTCGTAAGTTTTCGCACAAGTGAACTTCACCTGAGCGTATTCTGGGTGGCTACTATTTTGATAACTGTTGGTACGATGCTGTCGTTCTATCCGGGTGAAGTAGGGCGTATAGTCAGGTTACTGCGGTCGGGCGGCGGAAATTCCTGAACTGCTGTGTCCTGATAAAAGTTATTTTTTCTTTTGCATAGATTATTGCAATTCGAATACAATATATAATATCCTATACATTCCAGTGTTAGAACAAGATATGGATAGGATGGATAGGATACTTACGTACGGGGGCAGGACGCATGAACCAAATATACGCATGTTGTCAGACATAGCTCATGTCCTGCTTGATGCCAAAATCTTTGAAGCTGGCGACCGTGAACTTTATTACATGTACCGGGACATGGCACTGAGCCGTATCGACCGGGATATCATGTTAGAACACGAACTGCGTTATGATATAACTGTCATCCCGCCAGCCATGATAGGCAGGGAGTATGTCAAGACCCTGGGACATTACCACCCTCCGGCGCCGGGGACCGACCTTTCATATCCTGAAGTGTATGAGGTGCTGAGCGGGGAGTGTCACTACCTGCTGCAAAAGCATGACGGTGAGGCCATAGTTGATGTGGTTATGATTCGGGCATCGGCCGGGAACAAGGTAATCATACCCCCTGATTACGGGCATGTGACCATAAATGCATGTAATAAGGAATTGAAGATGGCAAACTGGGTGTCCAGGGACTTTACTTCGGTCTACGAACCTTACGTTAAAATGTATGGGGCAGCCTACTATTTTACAGATAACGGACTTTTGGCGAACCTCAATTACGGGGACGTGCCCGAGGTAAGGGAAGTCGAACCCGGGAATTTCAGTGAAGTGGGGCTGGTCAGGGGAAAGGAGATGTACGGGCTGGTACGGGATATTGGGAAACTGGATTTTTTGAACAGACCGCAGGATTTCGGGTGGTTGTTTGAAAAGGTGCTGTTGTAGATAAATACAAACAATAAATAATCTTTATATTAGTTCGTACTAATCCATGTGTTGAATCTACATGGCAAAAAAAAAGTCGGACAGGACCCTATATTTTTTTATTATCCTTTTTTGGATAATGGTTTTGTTGTATAGTTATATTACACTTTTTATCAAATTAAATTTTGAAGGAGAATCAATCAGCTTAATTGAGGGAGTATATTTTGTTATTAGCAGCATGACCACAGTGGGTTATGGAGATGTGGTGATGACTTCACCGGTTGGATTGGTATTCAGTATGATAGTATCTTTATCGGGAGTGATAATCTTATTTGCACTTCTCTTTCCCTTTGTGGTTATGCCATTAGTTGAGAAACAATTGAAAGGAGAACTACCTAACAGAGCTCCAACAAAACTTAAAAATCATGTTATTATTTGCGGCTACAACAAGATGGTTGAATCACTTGTCAACGAACTGGAAGACCACAATATGCCCTTCATTGTGGTGGACGACGATGAAAAACAGGTACGTTCTCTTTTAAAGAATGGTATAAAATGTATTTTTGGGGACCCGGGTGAAGATGAAGTACTGGACGCTGCAGGAGTGTATAGGGCCAGATTACTCATTGCCAACCAGAGTGATGAAAAGAATGCCAGTATCATACTAACTGCAAAGGAATCCTGTCACATGGTAGAGGTTCTGGCAATTGTAAATGATAGAAACAATTCCGATTATTTGAAATATGCAGGCGCTAACAGGGTAGTATCACCAAAATCACTATTAGGTTCCTTTATTGGACGCAAGGCCATAGAACCCCTGACAGACAGGATAATCAACAGTATCGCTTTCATGGACAACCTGGAGATTGCTGAATTTCCCATATACCCTGGCAGCAGTCTACTGAAGAAGAGCCTTAAAGAATCAAAGATACGGGAATTAACAGGTGCCAATATTGTAGGGTTATGGAAGGGGGGTGTTTTGTCACTGAATCCCAGGTCTTATGATATAATAAAGAGGAATTCTATATTGCTTGTAGTAGGTACCAAGGAACAGTTGAGGAAATTCAAACGACTCACACATTAACAAAAAATATGATAACAATACATGAAACACTGGATTTGATGGAAAACCATACAATCGTGCTGGGATACGGTGATGTTGGCCACAGGGTAGTTGAACGTCTGATGAATGCCAGTGTGCCTTTAGTAGTTGTTGACTCTAATGAAGAAATGTTCGAGGATGTAGATTTTACCCATTTTATAGGTGATGCCACATCCGAATCTACACTAAAAAAAGTGGGTTTAGAGAGGGCTTCCACCATAATTATGACCATCGGAACTGATTCCGATATTATTTTTGCCACACTGGTGACACGAAAACTTAATCCAAATAGTATTATCCTGGCCAGGGCAAATGATACTCATTCCATTGACAAGATGTACAAAGCAGGTGC
>JAGLRT010000018.1 GCA_023136155.1 Methanosarcinales archaeon | reverse complement strand
AAACTGGACCCTCAGTTCGGTCATGTGATAATGTTCGGTCTGGGAGGCATATTTGTGGAGATATGCAGGGATGTATCTTTCCGGGTGACACCTGTGGACAGGGAGATGGCACGGCAGATGATATATGAGATAAAGGGGAGTCCCATACTGAGAGGGGCTAGGGGGAGAACAAAAATAGACATGGAGTCAATCATAGATGTGATTACAGGACTGTCCCGGATGCTTGAGAAATATCCTGATATAGTTGAACTTGATATTAATCCGCTGGTGGTATATCCCAGCGGAGCATTTGCGGTGGATGCAAGGATTCTGGCAGATTGAGTTCTGCGTTGCAGTTTATTCAAAAACGTTAAGAGAAAGTTATATGTAACATAGTTTAAACCTATAAAGTCCACTTTGATTTCAGTGAGGTGACGAAATGGAAAATAACGATGTAGTATTTGTCGGAAACAAACCGGTGATGAACTATGTACTCGCAGTGGTAACCCAATACAACGGCGGCGCCGACATTGTGACCATTAAGGCAAGGGGGAGAGCAATATCCAGGGCGGTCGATGTTGCTGAAGTCGCAAGGATCAGATTTTTGACTGACATGGAAGTAAAAAATATTATCATCTCTACCGAAAAAGTGACATCCGAACGCGGTGAATCTAATGTGTCAGCCATTGAAATAATATTAGGTAAAAAACCTGAATAAACAGTTTTCATGGAAATTAATTCATTTTCAGTTAAGGTATTATCGGAAATGCTGGAATATGATGGGTCACAGATAGACCCGTTATGGGCATATTCAATAGGCATTCCTGGCAACAGTATAGTGGTATTTAGGGGAGCCATGGACATTCCGGATGCTAATGTGAAGGATCTGGAAGACCTGTTAAACTTTAAGGCCATAAAGGGTGGGGACCTGTTGCATTTTATCGTAGAGCGTTTTGATTCACCCGCCAGTATGAGGCTTGCATATTTTATGCAACGCATGCTTGTTGTGTGTGCAAGGGATGTTATGGCACATTATGGCATAGAATCAAAACGTAATGGTGATGACCTGTTTGTGGGGGCGGGTAAACTGACAGTGAGCATTGCTACGGCAGGTATCTCTTCAGAAAAAATACACTTTGGCATCAATATCTCATGTGAGGGGACACCACCAGATGTCAGGGTAGCATGCCTGGATTCACTGGGCATCAAGGACGTTATGGGACTGGCAGGGGAGATAGCCCGTGCTTTTGTTATTGAGATGGATGATATAGAATCAGACATTGTAAAGACCAGACCACTTTGACACTTTTTGATTTTGAAAAGGATACATTCTTTGAAATATTTGGTTAACCGTTTTGATTAACATAGTTTACCAATCCCGATTGTGCAACATGGGTAATTTTATTACGAAATTTAAGCATGTGGATGACAAACATGTAACAAGAGCTGTAGTAAATGGATTTACAAGGTATCTCAATACAATAATCGAGTCAGATGTTGTGATTGTGGGCGGGTGGCCCAGCGGTCTTGTGGCTGCAAAAGAAGTGGCATCTGCCGGAAAGATTGTAATGAAATTTGAAGCGAACAATTATCATGTAGGAGTTGTCATAAACTGGATGCCGATGGGTGCCCTTCATAGGGTTATTGCTTGAGTGTACCCGATGGCAGTGGAATCTAAATTGATCTTAAATAATACAGGGCATGATGCAATTATTGTGAACTGTCTGGTGGAGAGAGGAGTCGTGGATGTGAATGGTTTTGGAGGTATGTGGTTTAGTCACAGTGAAGATGCACTGGTTGAACATAATGGAGAAGTATATTCTGGATTACATGCAACGGGAATGGCTGTAGCCCCCCTTCATGGTCTGTTCAGGATGGGCTCTACTTTTGGTGGAATGCTCATATCAGGAACGTGAGTAGCTGAAATCGCAATCTAACAATTGGAATCAATCATATTGGATATCGAGCCTCTAGCAACGGTAATGTATTGTAAATCCTGATAGGCTTTTGTTCTTATGGGGGCTTACATACTATTCATTATATGTTTATATTTTGTTTACAATATCTATTTTATTTTAACTAAAAACGTGTTGGATTCAAAGTGATTTGCATCCCATAATCGGCATACTTTGGAATTGTTTAACCTTTGATTCAGGGAAAATAATTCCAGAACATTTTTATACATTTAATCTAACACAACTCCGTTAGGACATTTAGGTGATGATATGGAAATTATTGATACTTTTATACCTGTAGCCATCTTTCTAATATTTGGTTTAGTGATACCTTTGGCAATAATGTTTATAGTTAAGCAGTTATCGCCAAGGAGCAAGTCTCCAGTAAAGTTCACGACATATGAAAGTGGTTCTGTACCTAGTGGTAGTGCGAACATTATGTTCAATGTTGAATATTATGCATATGCAATACTTTTTGTGTTGTTCGATGTTGAATTGTTGTTCCTTTACCCATGGGTTACTGTATATATGAACGATGTTGTATTGAATAACGTACCGAATTTCACTACAATCTTTAGCGTTTTTGCAATGGCATTTTTCATGGTTGTTGTGCTACTAGGACTGGTCTACGAATGGAAGAAGGGGGTATTAAATTGGGTGAAATAGAACTCGAGATTCCACCAAATGTGTCGTTTACTACTACAAGTGCGATACATGACTTCATTAAGGATTCTCCAATGCAGAAACTGGTTAACTGGGGTCGTAAGAATTCTTTATGGTTTATGACCCATCCGATGGGTTGTTGCGGAATAGAACAGATATGTGTTGGTGTGGCACACTATGATACAGACAGATTCGGTATCATACCACGAGCATCTCCAAGACAGGCTGATGTAATGATGATCAGCGGTTATGTTACCAAGAAATATCTACCTGCTCTTAAGAGGGTCTGGGACCAGATGGTGGAACCGAAGTGGATATTGATGATGGGAGAATGTGCGATATCTGGCGGTCCATGGTGGGAATCATATAGTACGGTTATTAATATGGATGAAATATTTCCAGTAGATATCTACATTCCTGGTTGCCCGCCAAGACCCGAAGCCCTTCTTGAAGGATTTATAGAGCTTCAGAAAAAAATAGTGGCTCAGAAAGATAGGACTGTAATACCAAATCCTGCTGATGGGGAGGTGTAAAATATGGGAGATGAACAAGCTGCGATACAAGTAATCGACAAAACCATAATGATTGAATTATCTGACAAGTTTCCAGATGTAGTTTCTGATGTGGATGTTCCCTCACCAAACAGGGCAATAGCCAGAATCGATCCAAGCAAGGTACACGAAATAATGCAGTTTTTGCTTGACAAAGGTTTTGATCATCTTTCCTGCATTTCAGGTGTAGATTATCCTCCTGATAAGATGGAAGTGGTATATCATGTTACATCATATTCAGGGCCTTTAGTCATAACATTAAAAGCTTCGGTACCAAGAGATGATCCGAATATTGACTCACTTTGTGATATATATTGGAATGCAAACTGGTATGAACGGGAAACGTACGAACTTTATGGAATAAAATTTAATGATTGTCCTTATTTGAAGGTGCTATTATTAGTAGAAGAAATGGAAGGAGAATGGCCATTGCGTAAAGATTACGCAGGATATCCCAATCCAACATAGGTGATGAATAATGACGCATGAAGCAACTCAAATTACGTCCCCACCCAAACCATCTGAAATGCTCCTGCATTTAGGACCACAACATCCGTTGCAGCCAGGTCCTTTTTTGCTTGACCTGAAGATAGAGGGTGAGACCATACGAGAGGCCGAACTCAAAATAGGTTATATCCATAAAGGTATGGAAAAGGTGTTTGAAGACAGGACATATATTCAGATTCTTCCATTGACCGATAGGATATGTTACCTTGCCTCTAATTCCAACAATGATGTTTACTGTCGGGGTATGGAGGAATTATTGGGTATAGAACCTACAGACCGTGCTAAATATCTCCGGGTTTTAACTAATGAGCTTTGCAGAATACAGAGCCATCTGTTAGGAATAGGTGAATATACAACAGATGTAGGCTTTTTGACCATGTTTATCTATATGGTACGTGAGCGTGAAAGTGTAGTGTCCCTGCTGGAAGCAATTACAGGTTCAAGATTGAACCATAATTATGCAAGGTTTGGCGGGGTAGCGCAAGACCTGCCACCAGGTTATAAGGAGATGGCCCTTAAGTCCTTAGGTAAGCTGAAGGAACTGATAAAATCTCATGATGATATGATGTCCAGTGACTCAATTTATCTTAAAAGGACCAAAGGTGTTGGAACATTAACTGCCAAAGAAGCAGGTGAACTTGGAGTTGCAGGACCTCCTTTAAGAGCAGCAGGTGTAAATTATGACTTAAGGCGGTTAGAGCCTTATCTGGTTTATGATGAACTTGATTTTAATGTGATTACCCAGACTGATGGGGACGTATTTTCACGTGTCAAAGTAAGACTGTTGGAGATTCTTGAGAGTATCTATATTATTGAACAATGTCTGGACCAGATGCCTTCCGGTCCATATAAGCAGGATGTAACGCCTTATATTACACGGCCCGAACCGGGAGAGGTGTATTCCCGTATTGAAGATCCAAGGGGAGAGATGGGAATGTACATTATCTCTGATGGATCCGATAAACCATATCGTTTCAGAATTCGGGGTCCTGCATTTGCGACAGCACAGGCACTTCCGCCATTATTGATAGGAACATACGTGGCAGATGTGGCAGCAATAGCTGCGAGTATGGATTCATGTACCAGTGAGGTCGACAGGTAGGAGGAGAGATATTATGGGAACATTTGTTGAGCTATATGATGGAATTATGGAGCTGCTTGTCGTTTTATTTTCAACTTGGGCATTAGCACCCTGGGTAAGGGGTGTACTTGGTGGACTTGTGATAGGAGCAGTATTTGGTGGAGCTCTTGTAATGGTATATCTTGAGCGCAAGTTTCTTGGAGATATACAATCAAGGATTGGTCCAAACCGTGTTGGTGGTCGATTTGGGGTACTGCAGCTAATTGCAGATGCCATCAAATTATTTACAAAAGAAGATATTATACCTGCAAAGGCTGATAAATGGTTATTCATAGGGGCACCAATTGTTGCACTTACGTCTGGTTTCCTTATGGTGGCAGTCATTCCTTTCGATCTACTTGTAATTAATGGGAAAGAATATGCTGTAGCAGTGTCTCGAATGGATATCAGTATCTTATATCTTGAAGCTGTGTCCGGATTGGCCATTTTTGCAATATTTATGGCAGGATGGGGTTCAGGTAGTAAATATTCATTGCTTGCCGGATTCAGGAACGTAGCAAAGATGATTGGTTACGAAGTTCCGTTAGGCATATCAATTATCAGTGTTGCTGTGATGGCACATTCATTGGATATCGTAGAAATAGTACAAGCTCAGTCAACTTTGTGGTATATCATTGCGCAACCATTGGGTTTTGTGGTATTTTTCATTGCTCTGTTGGCTGATGTGGGACGTATACCATTTGACCAGACTGAAGCAGAAGAAGAACTAGTTGCAGGATGGGCTACGGAATATAGCGGAATGAGGTGGGGACTGGCATTCTTCGCTGAATATCTCCATGCAGTTGTTGGTGCTTTCATAATTACTTTGATATTCTTAGGTGGATGGAATGGTCTCCCGCTTATCGGTAACCTGAACATCCCAGGGATATTTTGGCTAATCGCCAAGACAATAATGGTGATAATGCTTTTTATATGGGTACGAGGTGCTCTGCCAAGGTATAGGATTGATCAGGTAATCGATATTGGCTGGAAGGTATTAATCCCGCTTGCATTACTAAACCTTTTATGGTCAACTATTATAGGATTAATTTGGGCATAGGAGTGGAAAAGAAATGGTATTGAAAAATTTATATTTAACACTTCGCAATGTATATACAAAATCCGTAACTAGACTATATCCTGAAGAAATAATGGAACTGCCGGATGCTTTCAGGGGGCAGCAACATCTTGACAAGGATAAATGTGTGGGTTGCGGCATATGTTCCCAGATGTGTCCCAATGATGTCATTGAGATCGTAAAATCTGGTAAATGGTATCCTCAATTTGATAATGGGCATTGTATGTTTTGTGGATTGTGTGTTGATTACTGTCCAAATGGGGCACTGTCTATGACAAAACACTTTGAATTGGCTTGTTGGACCAGGGAAGAAACAATATACAGCCCTGATCAACTCGCAGCTACAAACAAAGCTGAACTTGAAGGTAGGACAGGGGGGTATACGAAATGATAGATCTTCAAATAATACCTTTCGCGATTATATCAATAATCATGATTGGTTCGTCCATAATGGTGGTTAAATCAAAGGAAGTTGTACACAGCGCTTTTCATTGTGTTATTGCTATGATGAGTGCAGCAGGTTTCTATGTGTTGCTTAGTGCCCAATTCGTGGCTGTAGTGCAGATACTGGTTTATGTGGGAGCCATCGGTGTGATGATCCTGTTTGCAGTGATGCTTACTACCAGAGAACAGGAGGTGGAGTCATAATGGAACAATTATCAAACAAGGTAGGAAATATGATTAACCTGCTGACCGCACTTCTGTTATTAGGAGTATTCGTGGCTGCAATATTGAGTGCATCTGCAACTAATTCATGGGGTGAAGTTGAGGATATTATGTTTACAGAATGGGAAGATGGCTCAAGTGATACAAGTGCGATTGAACATGTAGGAGGACTGCTGTTCACCAAATATGTGATACCCTTCGAGGTTCTCTCACTGGTTCTGTTAGCAGCGTTGTTAGGGAGTCTTTACATGGCCAAAAAGGAGGAGGATGAGTAATGTTACCGATTAGTTATTATCTAATTGTTTCTGCCATAGTGTTCTGTATTGGTGTCTATGGTGTGATGACTCTGCGCTCAGGAATCATGATTATGATGTGTGTGGAACTGATGCTTAATTCAGCCAACATAAACCTGATAGCCTTTGCATCACATTTCAACCAGGTAAACGGCCATGTTTTTGTGCTGTTCAGTATTGCTTTGGCAGCGGCTGAAGCAGCTATTGGTTTTGCAATATTAATGAATATATTCAGGTCTAAAAACAATGTCAATATCGACAACATCAACATCCTGAGGTGGTAAGACATGGCTGTTGATAATATAGTATATTTGATTCCGGCACTTCCGGTGTTAGCATTTGTACTTACCCTTGCTTTTGGCAAGAAACTTCCCTCAGGCGGAGGACATATACCGATACTGGCAATCGCCATATCCTGTATTATATCTGTAATGGCATTTTTACAGATAAATGAAACAGGTATACCCATTGAGGTATCAGCTCCTTGGTTTTCAGTATTGAATGTTGGTATTTTAATCGATCCTCTGGCAAGTGTAATGTTGATGATGGTCACTTTTGTGAGTATGCTCATTCACATATATGCTATAGGTTATATGGCACATGATCCAGCCAAACCTAGATATTTTGCAGAGACCGCATTATTCACTGCTGCTATGCTGGGTGTTGTGTTGTCAGATAATATCCTTCAGTTCTTTATTTCATGGGAACTGGTAGGACTGTGTTCATATTTACTAATTGGTTTTTGGTTTAGGAAACCTTCAGCTGCAGCTGCTGGAAAGAAGGCATTCCTCACCACTCGTGTGGGTGATGTGCTGTTCTTAGCTGGCATAGTAATATTATACCAGAATATGGTTGAATACGTACTTCCACATATAAGTGGACATGAGACAGTATATCTGCTCCAGTTCAGTACGATATTCGAAAATATTCATCATATACCTTCAGGTCAACTTACTATCATTACACTGCTCTTCTTTGGCGGTGCGGTAGGTAAGAGCGGGCAGTTCCCATTGCATGTATGGTTACCGGATGCAATGGAAGGTCCCACTACGGTTTCGGCTTTAATTCATGCAGCTACTATGGTAACGGCTGGTGTGTATTTAGTTGCCAGAACGTTCCCGATGTTCATTGCGGCACCGGATTCGCTGATGGTTGTAGCTTATGTAGGAGGTTTTACAGCACTGTTCGCATCTACTATGGGACTGGTAA
>JAGLRT010000179.1 GCA_023136155.1 Methanosarcinales archaeon | reverse complement strand
TCGCGTATCTTTGAAACTCAAGTTTAATCCTGGATTTAGAAAAACAGATACAACATCAAAATCCAGTAATTCCAACGAATATATCAAAAGTGGATACCCCATTATATCAAATACAGATACGACTACGAATCTGCGTAAATCAATGAAATATATGTCTTTTTATATTTCCAGACACGGATTAACTAACACCGATTTACACAGATTTTACCTGAAATCGGTGTCAACAAAACAACTGATTTTTGGAACAGTGCCAGAAAAACACAACTATTCAGCTGCTTTTCAACCAATTGAAGGTTGAACCTGAATTATACAATTTATACTTCTGACTTCTGTAATCACTTGTCCCGACCATGAGTTTTATTTGTTTATTGCAATAGTGCCAGCCCCAGGTAGTTGGCAATACCACCTACTAAGATTGACAATACAATAGTAAATCCTGAGATGAGCACCATATCGCGCCATCCCAGTTCCTTACCAATCACCGCAATGGTCGCTGCACACGGGACGTAGATAGTGGCCACCAGCGCAAAGACGTATATCTGCAGAGGCGTCATCACATCAATGAACACCGCAGTACCAGCCAGCACAGCCAGAATCTCAAGCGCCATCTCCTTGCGCAGAATACCGAAGATGAATGCAGTGGCAGCGAATGCCGGCAATCCCAAAAAGTCCACAAATATAGGTTTTGATATCTCCTCGAACGAATCCAGCAGGCCCAGGGTATCCACTACACCAAGGAAACTGCTGCCTACTATCAGTATCGGAAAAGCCACATATACGAAACCTTTCATCCTCATCCAGGTCTTTTTCACCATAACCCGGATATCAGGGGTTCGCAGGGGCGGCATTTCCATGATAAAGCCCGTCTGTTCACCTGATAGCCCCTTACCCAGCATCCACCCGGTCAACAATATGATGACCAATTCAATAAAATAAATGGAAATGGCTGCCCAGAATCCTACAAAAGCACCCACCAGCCCCATGATAATCACAGTACGTGCAGAACAGGGTGTCAGGGCTATCATGGCTATAGTAATAACGCGCTCCCTGTGGGTGTTAAGAGTACGGGCCGCCATAATGGCCGGGACATTGCAACCGTATCCAAGCAGTAATGGGATAATGGCACGGCCGTGCAGTCCTAACTTATGCATGAACCTGTCAAGCAGGAATGCTACCCTGGGTAAGTAACCTGAATCTTCCATAAGGGCCAGGAAGATATAGAACGTACCTATAAAGGGTATCACAATAGCAAGCCCCGCCTCCACGCCAAGCAGCCCGAATATTATAGCGCTGAGAGCCAATGGGTGGAGCCCGCTCAATGCCAGTTCAGCCGGAATTATCAGGTACGTCTCAAAAATGTCTACGATAAGCATCTCCAGATACCCGCCAACCCTGAATACTATGTAGAACATGAACAGCATCAAAATGGCGAATATCGGCAACCCCAAGCGGTTTGATGTCAGTATTCCATCTAACCTGTCTATGAATTTCTTAGGTACCATATGCTTTTCCTGGATGGTCTGTTCAATAGTACCAGCTTCACCGTATCGGTCCTTGGTGATGGTATCTTTGATCGGTTGCCCATGATTCTCCTCAATCAATGGCGGTATAGTGGCCGCTTCCAGCACCTGACTGGGATTTTCGCAAAAACCTTCTATGAAATCGCGGTCCCCTTCAAGGGCCCTGATACAAATACCACGGCTGATGTCAGGCATTTTATCCTGCATATTTTCAATAGCCATTTCCACATGGTCATCATATCTCACACCACGCCGGTGGCACCGTTTATATTTACCAAAATGCAAGTCAACCGGTGGAGGACGTACCACTTCAATTGCCTTGTGAAGTGTTGTATCGATTCCCTTACCGCGAATCGCAATAGTAGGAATTACCGGCACCCCCAGTTCTTTTTCCAGCGCCTCCACGTCAATCCTGATACCCATCTGTTCGGCCGCATCTACCTGGTTCAGTGCCACTACCATGGGTATGTCTATCTCAAGCAACTGTAGAGTAAGGTTGAGATTTCTGGTAAGCCTGGTGGCATCAATAATATTAATAATAACTGTTGGACATTCATGGATTAGGTATCGCATAGCTGCCCGTTCATCTTCAGTGGACGTGGATAATGAGTATATGCCGGGCAGGTCCACCACGTTAATGGATTCCCCTTCATGTTTCAGGGTGCCCTTTATTATATCTACAGTCGTGCCAGGATAGTTGGATACTTCCACACCCACGCCGGTAAATCTGGAGAAGAACGCGCTCTTTCCCACATTGGGGTTACCCACAAGTGCAATGGTCAAAGGGGCATCGGATAAGGAATTATTATTTATATTGCAGCATGATCTCAATTGTTATTCACATCTCCGGGATATGTACCATTATCTTTTGGGCTATATCTTTCCCCACTGCTACTTCAGTGCCCATGGTCGTGATAGACAGGGTACCTTTTCCCAGTTTCCGCTTCACCCGAACTTCATGATCCGGTATCAACCCAATAGCAGACAGTCTGTCCTTTATCTCACAGGTCAGGGATATGACTTTAATCGTACCGTTCTCACCCTCCTTTAATTCTGATAACGGGATGTAATCACGGTATGATGCACTGGGCTGCTCAATGGGACAGCATTCACCATGCCCGATGGGGTTGCCGTCAGGACAAATATCAGGGTGTCCCATAAAGGCACACATCTTATCAATTGTGGACTCAGAGATGGAATGTTCCATTTTACAGGCCTCTTCATGGGCAAATTTCGGGTCTGTACCCAGTACATCCACAAGGAAGGTCTCAAGCAATTGATGGCGGCGTTTAATCTTCAGCGCTTCTGTGCACCCTTTATCGGTGAGAGCCACGCCATGGTATGGTGTATATTCAATATAACCTGATTCTGACAGTTTCTGAACCATTTCAGTTACACTAGGTGCCGAGAGGTTGAGTTCTTCGGCTATCTGGCTGGTGCGGGCCAGACCACGATTCTTTTTTGTGATGTAAAGTATAGTTTCCAGGTATTCTTCAAAACGTTCGTTTAGCATTATATTTTCACTTCTAATGCCTTCATTTAGGGTTACCTAAATATATAGTTTTGGAATAGTAACGCTTATTATTGATGGTTACAGTCTTCCAGTTGGTTTACATTCCGCAGTAGCCAGCATTTTTTGACTCGGCCGTAATACAGAGGTAATGGATATGAAGGAACTGATAACTGTAAATGAAGGTGAACTCGTTGAGTTATTGTGGGAGTCTAATCCACAAATTTACAATATACTAAAACGAAGTGAAGACCTTCATGTTACCAGAGATAAATTATCCCGGTATTTAAACAATGTCGATGCAGCCCTTTTCAGTGTTTATTCCCACCGGCATTTCAAAAACATGAACATTCTGGAAAAAAAGAATGCAAGGGACTGCATCAGGGTGCTAAAAACCATTATAAGGACTGAAAATGAAAAACAGGTACGGTTCTCTGCATTGAAAATGTTATCCAGGATGGCAAAAGTTGGCAGGGTACCCAAGAAAGTAAGTAAAGGCTTCATCTTTGAGTTCATCTTCCTGTTCCGGGGTATCAACGGGAATTCAGGACTATATTCAGCCAAAGAAGTACCATCGTTTTTGATGCTTACAGGAAAGGATGGGGCACTTGAGCGTATGAAGTTCCTTGATGATTATGCAGGTCGTATGGAGCCGTTCTTTGAGAAATACCGCACCGGTCTGGAAACGGACCTGACACATCGCAGGTCTATGCTAAAGGAACTCATCCTGCAACATTTTGGAGCTGATGAAAGAGACTGGAGCGATTATAACTGGCACCTGAAACATATCATCTCAGATATCAGTACATTGCAGAGTATTGTAAAACTTGACCCAGATGAACAAAAAGGTCTCAAACTGGCCGATGAGTATCAGATTCCGTTCCAGATAACACCTTACTATCTGTCCCTGTTTGACAGTGAGAACCTCAAACAATTCGACCAGTCTATCAGGGCACAGGTACTTCCTAATGTGAATTATTGCAAGAACTTCTATGAAAGCAAACAAAAAAATATCAGTATGGATTTCATGGAAGAAGAATCGACCAGTCCCATTGAAGGAATCACACGTAGATATCCGAAGATACTTATCCTCAAACCCTACAAATCATGCCCCCAGATATGTGTTTATTGCCAGCGCAACTGGGAACTTGAAACCATTGATGACAGTGAGATAACCAGGGATGTGATTACAAAGTCCATAGATTGGGTTGCGGATAACCCACATATCAGCGAAGTGCTGGTTACCGGAGGGGATCCATTGACACTGAACGATTCCTACCTTGACTGGTTGCTGGGGAAGATCTCAGATATCGAGCATATTGAGCGTATCAGGATAGGAACCAGGACTCTGGTCACGCTGCCTTTCCGGTTCACTGATGGGCTTTTAGATATGTTCAGTAAATATCAGTGCCTGGGTGAGCAGGAATTATGCTTGATGACCCATTTCCAGCACCCCACTGAAATCACTCCTGATGTATTGGAAGTTGTTTCAAATATCAAGAAACAGGGTATCAGTATCTATAACCAGCAGGTATTTACTTACTATAACAGTAAGAAATTTGAATCATGTCTTTTGCGCAAAACCATGAAAAAATCCGGGATAGACCCATATTATACTTTCAACACTAAAGGTAAGGATGAAACCATAGATTACCGTGTTCCCATTTCACGGATAGAACAGGAACGCAAAGAGGAAGCAAGGCTTCTCCCTGGACTGGAGAGGACCGATGAATCGGTGTTCAATGTTCCCAGACTTGGCAAGTCACATCTGCGGGCGTGGCAGGACCACGAGGTTATTATGATAATGCCAAACGGCAAGCGTGTTTATCGTTTTTATCCCTGGGAATCCAACCTTGAACTGGTAGAACCCTATAACTATGTGGATGTGTCCATCTATGATTATCTGGAACGGCTGTATCTGGATGGCGAAGATATTGATGAATACAGTTCAATATGGTATTATTTTTAAATAAAATATCAATCACAGTTCATACCGTGTAGAAGACCACACTTCCCTCAATATCTCTTTTATATTATTCTTATCTACAGAAACATCAAATTTTTTATCAATCATGGGATTATCAATATCCTTAAGTATCTCATGCATAAGCCGGGAATCTCCCCCAGCCATTACGAAGTCGATCCTATCATCTACTTCCTGGATCAGGACCTTTAGTGCGTCACTTACTTTTTCGGCATGATGCTGCACATCTTCATCCCTCAAGCGCTCGAACCTACGCTGGCTCCAGCCTCCTTTGGTATGCTTTCCTTTAACACTACTTCTTATTATCTTCTGGACTTCGAACGATTCAGGACTACTGGTAAATCCGATAAATGACTCTCCTGCATGGGCAATAATTATACAGAGGTTAACTTTTTTTTCCATCATGTTATTGATGGGCTTGGTTTGGAATTTGTCATCCAATTGCCAGGAGGATATGTCCACAGGCAGGTACAGCGCCACAACTTCCATGACTATGCCGTTCGTATCATAGAAGACCGCCACAGTGGTGGATGAGTTAATCTTATCGATAATGGCTGCTTTTTTAGAACCTAGCCGTGCAAGCAGTTCGTTTGAACCATCAAGGTTTGACAGTAAATCTCCCGGGCGAAGATAGACGGTGACCAGATTGCTATCCCGTGTCCTTACGGAACTTATCTGGAATATGTAATTGTCCAGGCTTTTCCTGGAGATGCTGCTTATGTTTCGAAAGGTCATTTTTCCGGCTGCATCTTTTCGCAGAGTTGATATCTCATGTTCCAGGGTCGTAATTTTTATCCTGGCAGTGTTCAACTTCTCTTCAACTATCTGTTTTTGTGAAACTGCCTTACGTGCGGTCTCATCCTTAGATGCCTGTCTGGCTATAAGGGATTGTTTTTCCGATTTCAACATTTCGATCTGTGCTTCTAAAGCCTGAATACGCTCTTGAAGTACTTTTTTACCCCGCAGATTATCCAGCAATCAATAACTCTCCTTTATCATTTCATCTTCACCAAATGCCATGGAAAATATCTTGTAAAAATCAAATATCCCAAAATCCATAGCTTCACCAGCCTCTTTTTTCAAACCCAATCCTCTCTCAAAAGAGAGGATACAGAAAGGACAGTTGGTCAATAGACCATCCACTCCCTCATCCCTTGCTATCTCCATCCTGCGAATGGCCAGTTTATCAGATATATCAGGGTATGCAGCACGCACACCTCCACCTCCCCCACAACACAGTCCTGAGGAAGGTACCTGTACCAGTTCTATGCCCGGTATCTTCCTGATAAGGTTGACATAGATGGATTCGTCCAGGTCGCTGGCCCTGATATGACAGGGATAGTGATACATGGTTTTCATTGCAATGTTTTTCATATCCTTAAGGTTCAATGTCCCGTCTTCATCCATTATGGTCATATACTCTCCAACATCGTATATCTGAAAATCAAAATTAAGTCCATATTCCAGAGCTAGTGCAGGGTAATCATGCCTGAAGGTAGAGTTACAGCCTGAACAGCTTGTAAGGATATGGGTGACCCCATTATTGGCGTAAGTATTGAATATTTCGAAATTCTGGGTCACAAAAGGTTTCATGGTCTCCCGCATACCCACTCTCATGAAAGGACTGCCACAGCAGACCTGTTTTTTCGGGATGTGTACCGCCACTTTGTTGTGCTGGAAAATATTGATAATGGCAGCAGCCGTATCTTGCTGTCTGCGATTGATGATGCAGCCAAAGAACAGTACCACTTCTGCTACAGGTTCACCCTCGAATTCCTTGATAAATAGTTCTTTTATTCCGTGGAAATCGTGTTCGTGATCCTTATACATATCCACAGCGGGAGTGGTGGTCACAGGGACGCTTGCACCCGTATCCAGTACAGACATGATGAGGCGTTTGTGGGCAGGCAGGGGGCCAAAATTCCCTGTTACCGCAGTGCACCTTAACTCTTCGATCACATCCCTTCGCAGGGATATGTCTTTAGGACAAGCGATCTCACATTCCTGGTCCACCGGACATTTATAGAGCCCGCTTTCGACCAGTTGTTTTATCCGTTCACTGCCCAGAATGTCCCTGGGATCGCAGGCGAACCGGTAGGTCTTTGCAATGGCAGAGGGGCCTGCAAAAGAGCGGTCTACATCTATCACATTGCAATCTGAATAACACGCACCACAGAAAATGCAGTCACTGACTTTATTCAAGGTCTTGGAATCCTTGGAGGATATGGCTGGTATTTCCTCATTGGTGTGGTCGGTGACCAGCCATGGCTGGACCTTTTCTATAGTCTGGTAAAAAGGCTCTAAATCAACAGCCAGGTCTTTGATCGGCCGCAGATGGACAAGAGGTTCCACCAGCACCACTCCATCAATTACAACATCCAGTGCCTGGGTCTTGCATGCCAACATGGCTCTGTGATTGACCCGTACAGCACATGAGCCGCAGATACCACTTCTACAGGAACGCCTGAAGGTCAGGCTGCCGTCCTGTTCGTTCTTGATATAGATCAGGCAGTCCAGTATGGTCATACCGTTGGCAACATCCAGTTCAAAATCCTGGTGATAAGGTCTCGCGTCCAGATCAGGGTTGAACCGGAATATCTTAAATTTGACCTGCATCTAATACACCCTCCTTTGTGGATTGTACCTGGTTATGGTGACCGGCTTATAATCCAGCACAGGGCCCTGCTCGCTTTTGTATGCCAGTGTGTGTTTCATCCAGTGCTCATCATCCCGGTTAGGAAAATCAGTCCGGGAATGTGCTCCCCTGCTTTCTTCTCTTGCCAGGGCCCCGGCCACAATGATTTGGGAAAAATCCAGTATGTTCTTCAGTTCCAGGGCCTCAATAAGTTCGGTATTGAAAGTCATTCCCTTATCCTTAATACCAATATTGTTGAACCGTTCCTTTAGTTCTATTATTAGTTGCTGCATTTGGGTCAATCCATCAATATCCCTGAAGATCCCACATTTCAGGGTCATGTTTGACTGGAGTTCAGCACTGATGTCGGCTGCATTCTCTTTGCCTTTACTGTTTATCATGAGTTTAATCTCTTGCTCAATGAGGGGGACCGCATCAGCAGGAATAGGTTGCAGTGCAGTCCTTTTCACATACTCTGCTGCCTTTATTCCTGCACGACTGCCAAACACTATGGTCTCAAGCATTGAATTACCGCCCAGGCGGTTAGCTCCATGCACACTCACACATGCACATTCTCCTGCTGCGAACAGACTGTTGACACCTGATACCCTGCCGTCTACATCTGTAGGTATGCCACCCATGGAATAGTGGGCTGTAGGCTGAATCGGAATAGGGTCTTTGGTACAGTCGATTCCCGAAAAACTAAGGGCAATGTCATGTATCTGGGAGAGCCGGGACATGATAAGCTCTTTTCCCAGATGCCTCAGGTCCAGGTGGACATACCCGTCTATTCCCCGTCCCTCATCGATCTCAGTCTGGACCGCCCTGGAAACTACATCCCTGGAGGCAAGTTCCATTTTATTTGGTGCATACCGTTCCATGAAACGTTCACCATCTTTATTTATTAAATATCCACCTTCTCCCCTTGCCCCTTCAGTTATCAATATCCCGTGCTTGTACAGTCCGGTGGGATGGAATTGAACGAATTCCATATCCTGCAGCGGTACACCTGCCCGATATGCAAGTGCCAGTCCGTCCCCGGTATTGGCATGGGCATTTGAGGTAATTCCATAAGCCCGGCCATATCCACCTGTAGCGAATAATATGGCCTTTGCCCTGATGACCTGCAGTTCTCCCCTGGCCATGTCATAAGCTACAAGTCCCCTGCATTTGTTTTCATGGATAATAAGTGAGACCACATGCCATTCTGGGTATACTTTTACCCTTTGCTTCATCATTTGCTCGTACAGAGTCTGCAGCAGTATATGGCCCGTCTTGTCGGAGGCATAACATGTCCTGGCATAACTGTGTCCGCCGAAGTCTCTCTGGGATATCCAGCCTTCGTCTGTCCTGCTGAATAAGGCGCCCATGCGGTCCAATATCTTGATATTCTCAGGTGCTTCATTGCACAGTATCTCAATGGCATCCTGGTCACCAAGATAATCACTGCCTTTGACAGTGTCCTGGATATGGGATTCCAGGGAGTCCCCAATCTTTTGTGCCCAGCCATCCAGTACTGAGGCAATTCCACCTTGTGCAGCTCCTGAATGGGAACGCAAAGGGTGTAATTTGGAAATTATGGCAACATCCACGTTTTTTCCGGCTTCAAGGGCGGCCCGCATCCCGGCAAGTCCCCCCCCGATTATGAGAAGGTCATGTGTAATCATACATGTAACAATCTATTGGGAGTTATAAATATATTCGTGTAGATCATCCAGTTTCGAGGGTCAATATCAGTAAAAAGATACATCAGTCATCAATGCCATCAACATTCCTATGACTACCCTACACACATCGTCTACATTGTTAAAAATTGAACGGGACACCGGTGTACTTGTGTATGCAACCTCCACGCCCGGCCTGGGTGGGATCATGAGGCAAGTACCCGAAGATTTTGTGGTAGAAGAGCTGACAAACAGGGAAGAGCAGGATACTGGAAAATATCTCATCTGCACCCTGGCCAAAAATAACTGGGACACCCATCATTTGATACGGGACATATCCCGAATACTCCGCATCAGCCAGCAGCGCATAGGTTGGGCGGGCACCAAGGACAAGCAGGCACTGACCACTCAGAAGATTAGCATATATGATATGGATGCCTCTGAACTTGAGCGCATTAGATTAAAGGATGTTAATATTACTCCTGTGGGGCGGTCTAATAAACAAGTGAGCCTGGGCGACCTTTGGGGGAATCGGTTCAGGATAATTATCCGTAAGATAGCACAACCAGTGGATGAAGTAAACACTTTGGTGGGGCTCACATCATCACAGATTAATGAATGTGGTGGAGTACCTAACTTCTTTGGCGTCCAGAGATTTGGGATACAGCGCCCAATTACACATTTAGTTGGTAAAAAGCTTGTTGAAGGAGACATAGAAGGTGCGGCCCTTGACTACATAGCCCGTCCGTGTCCTGGGGAATCTGAGGATGCCAGGCAGGTCCGGCAGTATGTACTGGATACATTTGATTTCAAGGGAGGGCTTGAGATGTATCCTTTTCGCCTGAGGTACGAGCGTGCCATGATGAGTCATCTTGTGGAAAAGCCAGGTGATTATGCAGGAGCTTTTATGTCACTGTCTCCAAATCTCAGGAAGATTTTCGTGCATGCTCACCAGTCATTCTTGTTCAATCTCATAATCAGCACCAGGCTGGAACGTGGGCTGCCCGTCAACGAGGCACTGGTTGGGGATATTGTCTGTTTCAAGAACGCTGCTGGGCTCCCTGACCATACAAGAACGCAAATGGTGGCTGAGGACACACTCAATGGTATCAATAACCTGGTGCGAAGAGGCCGGGCATTTGTGACTGCGCCGGTTTATGGATATGAAACGCCAATGGGGGAAGGGGTGCCCGGGGAGATTGAACTGGCAATGATCGAAGAGAAAAAGGTGAATGTGGAGGGGTTCAGGATGCCTGGTTTGCCCGAACTGGCCAGTAGGGGACTGCGCCGCGAGATTATTATACCGGTCGACCCGGTATTAAGGGTGATGGAAGATACATTGAATTCCGGATGTACGGCATTGGAGCTGGAATTTGACTTGCAAAAGGGGGCATATGCCACAACAGTGTTGCGGGAGTACATGAAGGTCAGCCTGGGATTAAATTGAACCACCGTGTCTAAATGCATGGTTTCAACGTACATCCCCCAAAAACAGGCAATGTTTGTGTAGAAACAATAATACGGCAGGCTGTCTCAAAAGTAAAAAATTCCAGAGAAATAAGCCCAATTAAGTGTTTAAATTTAAAACTAAGGAATATAATTTGTAAAATTGGGAATTTTGAGCCGGCCTGACTGGGTAATTTTTAATTTAATATCGGGATGTAAACTTAGCTGTAAGTTTATTATCATCATCATTATTATAATATTAGTGAACAGAAACAGATTAATACGTTTGAAATATAATTATCCATTATTTATTATAGTCATGATTGGAGATAAAAATAGATGGAAAGTTATTCCCTGGGTATTGAAAAACTGGATGAGAACATAAAGGGAGTTAGAGGTGGTTCAAATATAATGATAATCGGACCGCCTATGAGCGGTAAAGAAATCATTGTCAACAATATTGTCTACAAGGGACTAAAAATAGGGGGTGCTGCTGTAATCGTTACCACACAGGAACCCGGTGAGAATGTTGTTGATTGGTTTAGTTATAATAATATGGAAATTCCCCTGGACCATCTTGGCATTGTAGATTGTGTGACTAAAACATTGGGTTTACCCTCATCTGATACAGCAACTATCAGGAGGGTCTCCAGTCCAGTTGATTTGACCGGTATTGGGGTTAAAATAAGTCAATTCCGCGAAGAATTTTGGATGAAAAAGAACATACGTAAGACTTGGTTGTGTATTAATTCCTTGTCTACCATCCTGATGTATTCCAACATCCAGACTGTTTTCCGGTTCCTGCATGTTTTCACTGGCAGGGTAAAAGCTGCTGATGCAATTGGTATTTATGTTGTTGAAGATGGGGTGCATGATAATCAGGCTGTTGCCACCTTAAAACAACTTTTTGATGGT
>JAGLRT010000178.1 GCA_023136155.1 Methanosarcinales archaeon | reverse complement strand
GGCTTTATCCGACACTTGAGGATTGGCTTGACACTAGCCTTTCAAGGGTCTTTGTTCTATTGTCATTGTTATCTTCAGTGGTCGCTGCCATTGGCATCCTGCAAAACAATGTGGCAGTGATTATAGGCGCCATGGTTATTGCACCACTGCTGGGTCCGAATGTGGCCTTTTCACTTGCCACCACACTGGGGGATGTCGATTTGGCCAAACGGGCTCTGAAAGCCAATATGACTGGCATAATCACTGTCCTTTCATTTGCTGCTGTTGTAGGATATGTATTAAAAGTGGACCCAGACATTCCTGAACTTATATCCAGAACTAAAGTTAGTCTTGGTGATATTATTCTCGCAATGGCTGCAGGTAGTGCAGCTGCACTGTCTTTAACCACTGGAGTGCCCAGTGCCCTTATCGGTGTTATGGTGGCTGTGGCACTGCTCCCACCACTTGTTGTTTTCGGTATGCTGCTGGGCCAGGGTGAATGGCAATTGGCAATGGGAGCACTGCTTCTGGTACTAACAAACCTTATCTGCATAAATCTATCAGGTGTATTGACCTTCCTGGCACATGGAATACGTCCACGTAAGTATGGGGATGCAGATAGGGCTAAGAAAGCGACACAGATTGCCATTGTCCTTTGGACTTTTCTGTTGATATTACTTGTAGTATTAATTATCCTGTCCCAAAATGGTTGGAAGGTTCACTTTTAAGCATTTCCATTATGTAGATCATACCAGATATTTGGTAAAGGTGAACTGTCGTTTTTCCTACAAGACCGGACTCAATTCTGTTCCTCACATCCCAGTATCTATCAGGCGATACATTGAACCGGATTAGTGCCTTACCTATACTATGCTCTTTTAATGATCGATTGATATTATTACAGTCAAATGTGACCTTGTCAAGCACACGATATATATTCTTAAAAAATGGTGAATTAATGTTCGAAACCGAAGTTAACAGGCTCCGTCTTGCATCAATCCTTACGATACCCATTTTTATGTTCAATTCGGCTGCAAGCTCCCCCAGGAGCTCTGCCTTCACCACAGCCGGGTCGGGCTCAAAAGCATAATCCGAAATTTCATCAGCCTCAGTTATTCCGATTGATGTGTATACACCTGACTTCAGCCTGTAATACATGTCACCTTTCAATACCACAGCTGACCTCTCACACCCTTTCAGCGGCCCGAAGTACAGCGTCAGCCTGTTCAACTGCCCGTCCACGCCCAGGTACTCGCGTTCACAGTCAAAATCAATACGCTCGGGCGGCATCTGTGGCGGGGCCTCAAAAGCGAAGCTGTTGGTAACGTCCCTGTATGCTTCCATCACCATCGGGATTCCGGGCCGCAGGCTGGCAGTCTGCCGTACATTCTCCTCCGCGGGCCGGGCCGGGTCGCTGAAGATAATATTTGCATCGGCAACCTGCTCAACCACCTGCGACGACAGGGCATCGCCCTCAATAAAGGTAATATTATCTACGCCATATACACCTGCATTACGGCGGGCACATTCAAGCCTTTCACCGTCTATGTCCACTCCATAGACCCTGTCACATTCCTCTGCAAAGCAAACGGTTTGCCCCCCTATACCACAGCTAATGTCAGCCAGTACCCCGGTCTTGAGCCGCCCGGCCCGGTAGCTTGCCACCACTTCAGGTGTGGCGAACCGCACTCCTTCACCGCATGTAAACACTGGTTTGTTAAATTTTGAGCTTCTTATTCGTTCCATTGTTCTACCTTACTTGCTTACTTAATCTACCAAATAATGTCTATACTTTCAACTTTACTGCTAATAAATGGAGTGCACTCCAGTATCACTTTAATTTGCCTTTGTACCTGCCGGGATGAGCATAATTCCGGATGTTTTACTTCTTAAGTGCCGGCAGTACGTGACTACGACATCTCCCTCATCACCACTTCAGCCAGCGCAGAACTCTTCTCAGGTGTAGTCATCATAGTATCAGCACTCACCACAGCCACATTCATATCCTCAACATCCCGTAGCCCCAACCCGTCCCGCTCATCAATCACAAACACATCCAGCAGGTCTTCATAGAACCGTGCCACACCCCTGGACGACACCTCACACCCGCAGGCACTCATTAACTTGCCTGCCGGGCCGCTCACAGGCTCGCACTCGATGATGGGACTGACCGCCACCACGTATTTGCTTTGTATCAGTTCCCTCATACCTTTCACAGCAAGAATCGGACCTATACTTGTAATAGGATTACTGGGGCCAATTATGATGTTATCCTCCTGCTCAACAGCCTTGCGAATTGCATCAGTAACAGATGTATTTTCTGCACCCTTGTATTCCACACCCAGCACTTCTGGTCGGCCCTTCTGTCCCACCCAGAAATCCTGGAAATGCATTGTACCGGTGTCAGTGGAAATCATGGATGAAACAGACTCGTCACACATGGGTAGAATATTCGCCCCTGCCCCCAACATACGGGCGGTCCTGCCTACAGCCTCAGTCAATGATGCGCCCTGCCTGAAAAATTCAGAGCGCATGATGTGAGTGGCACGGTCCTTATCACCCAACCTTAAAACCTCATCATGTCCGGCCGAGGCAAGGGCTTCATGGGTTCGGTAAGTATCCTGTACCACACCCCACCATTTGTCTGTGTCAAGCAAACCGGCAAAAAGGTAAATAACTGTATCAATATCAGGACACACCAGGTTGCCCGATACCCACAAATCTTCAGCGGTATTGACAACTACCGTAATATCTTCATCAGGTACAAGATGCCGAAGACCGCCCAGAAGTTTTGGTGTTCCTGTTCCTCCAGATAATACAAGCATAAATGGTCATAGTACAGGGCATGATATTAAACTTGTTGGAACCAGTCACAATTTTGTGGATAAGAAAATGGATTTTCAACCATACCTTTTGACCAGGGGTGACGAACCTCAGAACGGGATGGTTGGAAACCATAATGATTGGTAAATCGGATATATATTGGATTCCATTTCCCCTTCTTTGCATCGTATAATGTTGAATGATTATCAGTCTGAATCCTTTCAGGAACTCCTCCAATTCTGCTCAAACCTTCTTCTAATGCTTCAAACACAGATGATCTGGTCTGTGACAGAGAATACATGTATGTTCTATATCGACTGCACCCTGAAATTAAACCGAACACCTGGATCGTGACCGGTTTGCCTTCGATCATTATGGTGTATGGCGACCAATCGAATTGGCCTTGTTCTTCGGGCTTTGTTTCATATCGCATATAGGCCCGTGTAAATTCTGCCTTATATTGTTGAATGTACCGATAAAAAGCGAAGCTTGAAACTTTACAGCCCATTGAGCGTAGATCATTGAAAAGTCGGTTTCATTTTAGTTTCTTAACAAAGTATTGC
>JAGLRT010000177.1 GCA_023136155.1 Methanosarcinales archaeon | reverse complement strand
CGCACTTTGGACAAGTGTATGGGTTAGTCTGGTGCCGGCACATTACGCACCTGCCAATTTCTCTACCGCATGAGGGGCAGGGGAATCGCACGTATCCTTCTTCTATGAGTTTGACTCCGCATGATATACAGTACTCTGCTTTTTGTGTCATCCTTATATTCTCCTTCTTTCGAGGTTTCGGTATTAGTATGATTATTCGGACTTAAAGCTTGTTCTACCCGAGAATCTGTGTACCAGAGTTAACGTCACCTTTCATTGCAGCCAGTACACGCTCGGGATACCTGCCGTTCACCACCATGCAATCCATCCTATGCTGCAGCAATAACCGGGGCAAGCCTTTATCCACGCATGTTTCTTCCATGTCCAACAGGTCGGTGGCATGAATACGGGTCACCAGGTTGCCGTCAAGGTAGATGCCGTCCACGTCAGTTGCCTTTACCAGCCTTGCACCTGTGTGCCGGGCCACCCATGCCGATATTGTATCCGAGGTTACGTCCCATGAATGTGCCAGACCACTGTCGTCCTGTTGTAATAAACTATACGGCAGCAGGATATTCGCTCCTGGCTTCAGGGGCTCCAGGGTTGTGGTCAGCGGGCAGCCGGAACTGTCTGCCAGATAGTAGGCATACTGTTCCATAGCCAGTACTGCCATCCAGTGTGCGGCATCCTCGCTTGTGCCGTATGTCTGCTGGAAGGTCCTTACGGTATCGGCAAAAACTCCCCCCCCGGGTACGATGATGATTGATATGTGCTTTTGCCTGGCCCGGTCATCTATTTGCTTGACGAGGGGGGAGGCGCAATCTTTCAGGCTGCCACCGAGTTTTATTACTGCTCTGGGGGTATCGGTCATTGTCAGGGTAATGGGTGGGTTGGGTTATTAATTCTGTTTATTTGGACTTTGGGTGGGGTGTGAAGTGGGAGGGGGATTCAGGCCTGGGACATTCCGGAGTGTACCGGTGACTGGAAGATAACTATCATGTTTTTCTGCAGAATTCCTTGAGAGAATCACCAGGAAAAGGACGAATTGAATCCAGTTTTATTCCATTTCAATTATTCTCGAAACAAGTTTTTCATGAATTACGCAAGTATCGGATTTTCGTACCCTTTCACGGCTTCATATCATTACTGCCAATCAGCGAAATTGCGCAAATATATTTCTATTGATAGCCACATACCAACAACCAATGTTCGACCCCTCAGACATCCGTAAGGACTTCCCTGTCCTGAAAGAATATGTGTACCTCGACAGCGCAGCCACCACCCAGACCCCGCGCCCCGTTGTGGATGCCATGTGCGATTATTTCTACAATTATGCAGCCAACCACGGCCGGGGAGCACACCGCCTTGCCAGGGAAACCACAAACCACTACGAGGACGCACGTGAGGCAGTAGCCGAATTCCTCGGCGGAGACTACGAACATACCATATTCACCCGCAACACCACTGAAAGTATCAACATGGTAGCGCTGGGACTGGACTGGGAGGCCGGAGATCACGTGGTTACCACCCATGTAGAGCACCATTCCAACTTGCTGCCATGGCTCAGGTTAAAGGAAAAAGGCGTTGAAGTAACAGTAGTAACCCCGGATCCTGATGGAACAATTAATCCAAATGACGTTGACAGTGCCATCACTGAACAGACAAAATTGGTTGCCATTACCCATGTATCCAATGTGTTCGGCTCTGTGTCAGATGTAGAAGAGATAACAAGTATCGCTCACCGCAACGGTTGCATGTCGTTGGTGGATGCGGCACAGAGCGTGGGACACATGTCATTTGACCTTAATAAAATTGATTGCGATTTTATGGCAGTACCGGGCCATAAGGGCATGCTGGGGCCACAAGGTACAGGAGTGCTGTACCTGAAGGACACCGATTCCATCAAACCCACATATCTGGGCGGAGGCACCGTGTATGCCGTGACCGAGGACGGTTACAAACTGGAAGATGCACCCGGATGTTTCGAGGCCGGAACGCCCAACATCCCAGGTGTCATCGGACTGGGCAGGGGCGTAGAATATGTGAAAGCACTGGGGGTTGAGGATATCCAACAGCATGAGGAAGGGCTGGCCATGGATGCTGCCAGGCGGCTGTCTGAGATTGACAAAGTAGAAGTGTACGGACCCATGAAACGGGCTGCTGTAGTGCCGTTCAATGTGATAGGTTTGAATCCTCACGATGTAGCCATGATACTTGATGAAACTAAAAAGATATGTGTCCGCAGCGGGCATCACTGCGCTATACCCAGCATAAAGTTGCTCAAAGTTGAGGGCACGGTCAGGGCATCCTTTGGTGCATATAACCTGCCTGAGGAAGTGGACCTGCTGGTTGATACGGTAGAGCAGATCGCCACAACATTGACTTGAGAAGGTGAACAAATGAAGATTATACTGCTGGGAACCGGTGTTGCCATACCTCAAAAGGATAGGGTGCAGTCCGGGCTGTTGGTGGATGCAGGAAGAGATGATGGATGCAGTCCTGTGCTACTTGATTGCGGCTGCGGAGTGCTACAACGCATATTTGAGAGTGGGTATAAGCATACCGATGTCACCAATGTATTCCTGTCCCACCTGCATCTGGACCATTGCGGTGACCTGCTGGCATTGGTCAAGGCCAACTGGCTATGTGACGTTACCAAATTGAATTTATGGGGCCCTGTTGGCACCAGACAGTGGCTGGACGACCTGCTGGTGGCTTATCCGTATATGCAGGACAAGGTCGAAATCGGGGTGACAGAACTCTCTCCCAGGCAAGTGGTAGAGGTCGAGGGGCTGGAAGTGGAGTGTGTGCGCACGGTACATGCTTTGCCCTCATTGGGTTTCAAAGTAACAGCCAATAGGAAAAAATTGATATATTCAGGTGATACCGAACCTGTTGTTGATATAATTGATGCAATAGATGTATCAGACGGCATTGACCTGTTAATCCATGAATGTTCATTTCCAGACACCTTTGATGTTACCAACCACACCACCCCAGGTACACTGGCAAAAATGCTAAGGGGAAGTTCAATCGGACGAATAGTGCTTACCCACCTGTATCCACAGACCAGTGGGTTCGAAGCAGAGATGGTGAAGGTGTTGGCAGAAGCCTGCGTGTGTCCTGTTGAGATAGGGCATGACTTACAGATAATAAAAATTTGAGACATAATGGATATTGCCATATGTTTTTATAGTTCAAAAATTCTGGAGAAATAGGCAATATAAGACTGTGCAGGGGCATTTTCATCCCCGGAATTTGGCAGAATAGCTATATTTATATAAGGCCGGATTGGTTTTGCTAATATGCAACTTCGAGGCAGATTCAAGCAGCTCACTGAAAATAAAGTAAATCGTATTCATGATTTGGTTTTCAATTATAAAAAACTCAAGAAAAAAATGGGAAAAAATGCAATTCTGGACAAATTAAAAATGCATATCCGGCATATACCATCTGAAGAAGAACAGGTTTTTCGGGCGGCAGAAGTTGTTTTTGACATTAATGTCGGTGTAGATGTCCCGTATCTGGAAATAGTCAGAAAGGTTATCTGTCTAACCGACCTTCCAGAAGCAAAAGTAGATGCAATGTTGCCGGATGCACTTGAAAAACTTGATCTTGAAATTGAAGAAATGAGTGATGATGAGATGAAAACAGCAGTATCCATCAATAAAGACGATGTTATGGATGTATATTGTGATGTATTATTAAAAAGGCGCTTCAATAAGCGTATGATTGAGAAATAAAAATATATACATTATGTACAATAAAAACTAAAGAAGGATGACTATTATGGGAAAATCAATGATTACTGAAAAGATACGCATATCACCCTATTTGCACAGGGAAATAACCAATCTTGTTGATGATGGCGATTTTGCTTCTTTTTCAGATTTTGTTAATA
>JAGLRT010000176.1 GCA_023136155.1 Methanosarcinales archaeon | reverse complement strand
ATCAAACCTACCCAGCTGGGGCTTATGAAAGATGTGCAGACATGCACCAGGACGATAGAGCCTCTGGTAAAGAAGGCAGCTGAGCTGGGCATTTTTGTATGGATGGATATGGAAGGGAGTATTCATACCCAGCAGATCATTGATATCTACAAACATCTTTACAAGGAAAATAAGAACCTGGGGATTGCCATCCAGGTGTACCTGTTCAGGACACCTGAAGACCTGAAAGAACTTTCGACAATGGGCGCCAGGATACGATTATGTAAAGGTGCATATAACGAACCAGCAGATATAGCCATTAAAAGGCATGAGGATATTCGAAAAGCCTATGCAGACCAGATGGAGATGCTGTTCAAGGAAGGGGGGCTAGAACTTATCGCAGTGGCTACTCATGATGATGAACTTATCGAACTTGCCAGGCAATTGAACCGGGACAACCCCCGGAATTTCGAATTCCAGATGTTGATGGGTGCTCACGATAAACGAAAAGAGGAACTCGCCAGGGAGGGGTATAAGGTCTGCGGGTATATCCCTTACGGCAAGGGTTGGCTGGGTTATTTCCTGCGGAGGTTGAATGAGCAGAAGCGGGATATAAAGACTGCATTGTTTTGTGTTATTAAAGGGGATTGAAATAGATGGGTTACAGATCCTGGACATCTTTCAATAGGCAGGTCATAGCCTTTGAAATATGAAAGATTGCTGTCCATTACATCACATCATGGCTTCTGTTTTACTTCATACTTGTATTAATGTTACCAATGCTGCCTGATCGCCAAATTCATTAACATGGACTGTGAACAAACCATCAACTAAATAGGTCAAACCATTTTGAACAAGCGAAATCTCATCAAAATTTCTAACCACAATATGTGATTGATCTATTGTAATTTTATAGTCATCAAATAAGTCCAGACCACTATTTAATTCAAATACATCTAAAGATATCAAATCAATATTATGGTTCTTCGCTATTTCATGTGGGTAATATAATATCCACGATACAAAAGAAATAATTCATAAGAGGAGCGTATTGAACATAAAAATTTGCGTAGATGGCGAAATCTTCAAGAGTTCATCGTCAAGAAAAAAAATTGACATGATATATTAATCATATCTTCCCATACTAAACAGCAAAGAACCTAATAAAAAATCTCCTGCTCCACGAAGAAACTGTTAATGGGAAAGTAATACGGTATGTGCCGCTCTGGTCCTGGCTGCTTGAAAATTAAATGGATTATCTACCAATAACCAATAACCAATATAACGGTCAAGTTGTTTAAAGCAGCATTTGTTACTAAATTTACATGTGCACTGTTGGCAGCTTTACTGAGTGCACTTATTGCCTGGCCATTGTAGTTCCACTAAATTATATGAATGTTGAACACATATCAAAGAAAAGCATATGTTCTCACAAAAAGCCGCCAAAATACCCCCGTTCTACGTAATGGAAGTAAAAGAGAGGGCACAGGAACTGGAATTATCGGCAGTGTCCTAGATTAGACCGCAT
>JAGLRT010000175.1 GCA_023136155.1 Methanosarcinales archaeon | reverse complement strand
CCTAATGAAAAAGCTGTGATAGTCAAGAACGGCGAGGTAACAGATGTACTGGACAGCGGGAAGATACGTGTCGGCGGATTGCTGAAACCGGGGAATTTTTTCAAGGACGTGGATGTGGTCATAATGGACACTTCATCCAAAGACCTTAACTGGAACATGGGTGAACTCTGGACAGCAGATAAACAGAAACTTGGGTGCAGGGGATTAATTCGTTTCAGGATCGGGGATATAAAACGATTCTTTTCAATGGTATATGCTTATTCAACTGCTGATAAGAAAGGTGAACGTGCCCTTGGAGTCCGGGATATATACACACGTCTGCAGAGCGAGGTGTTGACCCGGGTACTTGAACCTGAGGTCAGCCGCATGCCTATGGAAGACATATACGGCAACCGGGACCTGCAAATTACAATTGAGAATGAACTGGAAACCCAGCTTGAGCAGACCCTGGATATGTGGGGCCTGGAACTATTGAAACATACGGCTGAGTGGGACCTTGGTGAATACAGGACTGTTCTTGATGCACACCAGGAGTTCCAGACAGGGGAAGAACTTGCCGAACTTGGTACTATCTCAGAGGAGGGGACACTGGAAAGGGGAGGGCGAGTGGATGTGGCTGGAGTACGGGCCAGTCATGCGCCCATATCTGTTGAAGAGGATTTCAGGCGGCAGCAGGAGCTTAAAGATGTCCAGGCACAGATCGAAAGGGAGCGGCTGGAGGATGAGGCTGATATGAGGGGGGCCCGTGAGGGGTTGAAGCTAAAGGAGGAGATGCACCTTGTCAAGGCCGGGGGTATGCGTGCCGAGCTTGAGGTTGAGCAGGATATGAAGGACAGGGAGCATGGCCGGGATATGGAGTATATGAAGACTGTTACTGAGGCGGGCGGTGCCGATGTTGCAAAGACCATAAGCGAGGGGCGTGAATTGAGCAATCTTTCGGCTGCACAGATTGAGGCGCTGGCAAAGGTAAGGGAGAGCGAGGCAAGGGCGAAGGAGGATACGGTTGAGTTCATGAAGGGGGTTGAGGACAGGGAGCGTGAGGATGCTTACCGCAGGCAGGAGTTGGATGCTAAGTTGATGGATGCTGCAAAGCCGGTTTCGTCAGGTGCCAGTGTGAAAATATGTCCGCACTGCGGGTCTACGGTGCCCATGCAGGCGAGTTTTTGTGGGGAGTGTGGGAGGAGATAAAGCATTAAAAAGTCAACTCATGATTTTGAAACAAATTGAATTGTAATTCGAAAAGTAGTTATTTAAGTAATTAAAGTGAGAAATAAGCTCCATACTCAAAAATTAAAATTGACATATAGCAGCATGACGAAAAAATAATTATCAATTGTGGGAAGGATAAGATGAAAAAAAAAATGCGATTATTGATAGTTTTTCTAATTGTAGTCGTGTTATTATGCAATCCAGCAGTAGCAGAAAATGATGGTAAAATCATTAGCATACACATAGAGCCAGACCTTTTAGTAAGTGGACAATCAGCGTCTCATGAAATTACTGTAAAAAATGTGGGGACAAACTCTCTCGATTACCAGTTAGAAATATTCAGGAGTTCGTCTGCTTCCCCTATTTATATGAAAGAGTTCTCACTTGGAGTTGGAGAAACTAAAACTTTAACATCTACTTCAACTATGGGCGACCCAGGCCCCAGAACGTATACTTATAATTTAGAAATAGACTGGACATGGCCAAGTAGTAATGAATTACTTGACAAAGTAGTTGAAATGCGGCGTTGTTTTTCATTAGAAGAGGTATCTGATAACGATCACGACAATTTGCTATATTATGTGGAAGTAGAAGAATTTGGAACAAATCCTGATAATCCTGACACAGATGGTGATGGTATACGAGATGATGTAGATGAAAGACCAACAATTGCAGAAGGATCTATTTCTATCATCTCTAATCCATCTGGTGCAAGTGTCTATCTTGATGGAGCTTATATGGGTGAAACCCCGCTTTCTTTGGACAACGTGATTAGTAAGTCCTATGCGATACTAGTGAAAAAAAGTGGATATAATAGCAAAACTTTAAGCTTAAGTTTAAGTGCAGGCGGTGCTGAGAATTTAGATGTTTTACTTGAATCATTATCAGGCTCCATAAGCGTATCTTCAAATCCAAGTGGTGCTAACATTTATCTTGATGTAACATCCAAAGGAACAACACCAAAAACTATTTCTAACGTACCTATCGGTTCACATACAATAAAATTAACTAAGCCAGGTTATAATGACATTTACAAAACAATTACTGTTGGTTCAGGTGAAATGGTACTTGTTTCTGAAACATTTACTACGAAAACTGGTTTAATCAAGATAGATTCAAGTCCAAGCGGCGCAAGTGTCTATTTTGATGATACAAATGAGGGGACAACTCCAATAACTTTAAATGACATTCCAGTCGGCTCACATACAATAAAATTAACCAAGTCGGGCTACAATGACATTTACAAAACAATTACTGTAAGCTCAGGTAAAACAACAACAGTTTCAGAAAGTTTGAGTGTGAGTCCAATTATAATTATTATTAGTGGATTTTCACTGCTATTATTACTAGTCTTTAGAGTTGTTATCAGAAATCGAAAAAAACCTGCTGTTTCATCCAATGATCTCATTCCACCATCTCCAACCAAAAGCGCTCAATCTTCTGTAAAACAAACCACACCTCTGGCAGCAACTACCACCACTATAGAAAAACCAAAAGACAAAGGCGCAATCGATATAAAATCAGCATTCCAGTACAACGGCGCAACTATCCAGTACAAAGTCAAAATAATGAACCATACCACTGAACCCCTCAGCGATATAAAAATCCAGCTTTTCGTCCCTGAAGTCTTCATGTTAACAGAAAAAGAAAAGTCCATCCCAATGCTTGAACCAAAAGAAAGCAAAACAGTAACCTTCGACATCCGCCCCACAGGTGAATGCGGCGATTGCATTGTATCAGGCCGGATGAACTATTACGACTACGCCACAAAAAAACGCCAGGATGTTGATATTGAAAAGAAGATGGTAAGCATTGTCTGCCCGGTCCTGAAAAGAAAAGAGATCGACGAAGACGGATGGAGAAACGCCACTGAAGAACTGATAAAAACCGAAGAAAACACCAAAGACCTTGACATCCCGGCAGAGAACCTATTCAACATAGCCACCCGTGTACTGAAAGATATGAGCATGTACATGATACCACCGGAGATCACATCCACACCCCAGTTGTTCACAGGCGTGGGCATGTTCTATGCCGAAGGTGCAGCAGGAATGCAGTATGCCGCCTATATTGAGGTGGTGGGCGGGCGCAAATCCAGGATGATACTGAAGGCATGGGCCGAAAAAGAGGAAGCGTTGACCGGCTTTTATCACAGGATTCTGGATGAGATCGAAAAGAGACTTGACATCAAGATATTCATTGATGAGGGGATTATCCAGTATCATGTACACAAGACCGAGATTAAAGACAACATCATCCAGCGCTCGAACATCGACCTTGGCACCAGGGCACAGTGTCCCGACTGCGGCAAGGAAATGGAAGCTAACGAGAAGTTCTGTCTTGGGTGCGGAGCGAAATTCTGAGATGTTGTAAATGAAAATACTAAAAGAGCTAAAAGAACATACTGATCGCGTCAAAAAGTCTACGGTGTTCATCCTCGTAATTAGCATGATTGTAATGCTGGTGTTCGCAAACCTTGTAGGTATGGGCGCTGATAATGCGGCGGGTGTGGGAGAGAAGTTTCGGGTAGTTGGTCGTTTTGCATGCACATAACCAAATTATAAAAGAGGAGTGAGAAAATGTCTGAAAAAATACATGAAATAGGATCGCTTGAAGATATCCAAAATATAAACACTGAAAATGTTATAAAAAATATCGAACACTCACTGCTATTAATCGACCAACTAATTCAAAGTTCTGAAAATATTCATGAACTTCGAAGTTTCAGAAAAAAAATATCTACTCATTTATCTGAAATCCAGGATAAGAATCTGGGTAAATTCAATAAAAAAACCTCTGATCATAATGATTTCATATCTGCTGAAAAAAGATTTTATGAAGCTGCAGGTGATTTGCATGCTGAATTTGAAAAGCAATTAAATGATGGGATTAATGTTAAGAGCATCAGAATTTTGCTTGACACATTTGAAATTAGTGTTAATTCAAGACTTATTCCCACTTCCGAACTTAAAAAGCAAATATCAGACATGAAAAAGTCTGAAGAATCACATGTAGAATTGTTGCCTTCAGATGTTAAGAACGAACTGCATTTATATCTGAATATGCTTCAAACCAAGTATAGCAAAAACAGGCCTGAAATTATTTTTGGTGGAGATTATGTCAAGGACCTGAACTGGAAATATGTTTCAGGAGACGATTTTATTAAGGCAAGACTCGGTTCACTGTTGGAAAAACCGTTAGTGTTAGAGGCCCATTATCAAAAAATGGAAAATAGATTAATCGATCAAATACAGATAATGGATAATAAAGTCAAAAAGAATCAACATAAATGCCTTTGTTTAATTAATGAGTCATGGGATGAAGAAACAAAGGATTTTGCCAGTCGGTTTGTTCATCCGAATTTAGTCCTGTATCTTTATGATCTTGATGCGGGGCTAATTTTTAATAAAGGAAATAAAATGGCAGAGCATTATGCATTTTGGTTTAATACAGAGCCGGATATGAAGAAATTGGATGAACTGGTTATGGATTTTATTGACGACCATGAGTACTTTACAGAATATGAGGTCGCAGAAGCATTTGGACTGAATATTAAAGGCACGAAAAAACTGCTGAAAGGTCTGGTTGATAATGGTATTATAATTGATGTGAGCTTTGAATCGGAAATAAATAAGAAATACACTAAAATAAAACCAAAGGATTAAGCAAATCAATATTCTTAAATTTCTAAAATATTTAGGATCGATATTCAATTTATGCCGAATGGAGTGAATAAAAAATGCCTGATATTGAAATCAAACGCGGATATGAGGTTCTGCCTGACAACAATGTCAGGTTTGGGATCAGAATCACGAACAATACCGACTATTCCATATCAGATGTAGAAATAATCCTTGATTATACCGAATCATTATTGAACCTTGAAGGAGACAAAGTCCAAAAACTCGGCAACATCCCACCCACCATTCCCCGCACAGCAAAATACAGCTTAAAGCCCCTGGGCTGCGTTCATAAAGAGAACATTGAAGCAACTATCCTGTATCGGAACCACAAATGGGAAAAGCATGTGGTTACCATGCGCCCCAAAGAGGTGCACTGTGTCTGTCCGTTCCTGAAAGAGAAGACAATAACACAGAACGAGTTTTATGATCTATTAAAGGCCGGACACTCCGCAGAAGCAGGACTTAATTTCCAGGGCGTGAATGTGGAGCAACTCACTTCTTTTATGTCACAAATCTGCAGGAACAGGCTGTATAAGGTGGACGAATATTCTATCGAAGGCGGGAAGATATTGTATCTTGCAGGTGAGTCAATCGGCGAGAACGCATATTACCTACTGACTGCGTACATCAAGAAAAATGAAGGGCTGACCCAGGTGATGCTCAGGGCAGTGTCTGATAAGCCTCACGGTCTGAACGGGTTCCTGAACGAGATTGTGGATAATCTCAGACATGTGGTCAGCACATTGCAGTCCGCACGGGATATCAGTGTAATCAAAAAGGAACAGGTTATCAATATTATTGATTCTGTGGTGCAGCGGACGAGTTTTGGCGGTGGGGAGGGGGCGGCATCTGTAACTATAAAAGATAGTGTGGTACAAAGGACTGAATTTAATGCAAGTGATGATGACACACCAATAATTGAAAAAGGTAGCATTGAAAATTGGGTTAAGATTGGAGATTTCTCTTTTGACCTAAAATATTTTAAACCTCGGTTAGATGAAGATAGCGTTTATGAAAAGACGTCGGGAAACACTGCTGCATTTGGTGGGATAAAATGGACAAAAGGTACCTCTTCTAAGTTTGTTGAAACGCCTTATGGATTTATAGGAATTAGCAAGACAGGCGTAGAACGTGGAGTAGCAAAGAAACTTGAGAATGCAGTAAAAATGAATGAAATAACTGTATCTGGAAACATTGAGCGTCAGTTATCAGAAAAAGAATCTGAAAAACGAGAAAATATAGAGAATTTGTACGGGGAAGAATTGCAAAACGATAGGAAAAGTCGGGATTCTGTAGTGCAGGAACGTCTAATAGATCTAAAGCAGAAGAATCGGACTAATAATTTTTTGCTGGCGATAGTATTTGTAATATTGGTTTTTGGATTATACTCACTTGGGTCTGGTTCAAATGACGTTCAAGATATACCCTCACCCTCTTCGCAACCGGAAGTAGTTCCTGAATCTACTGAGCCAACGTCTTCCGTGCAACCCGATGTTATGTCTGAACTTTCACAGACACCTACGCCGTCATATAACCAAAAGACACTCACTAATTCCATTGGTATGGAATTCGTGTTGATTCCATATGGTGAGTTTGAAATGGGTACATTACCCCATAAAGATTGGGACCCAAATCAAGGACCAATCCACAATGTAATAATTCCATATGCGTTTTACATTAACAAATATGAAGTAAGTCAGGAACAATGGCGAGAAATCATGGGTAACAATCCTTCGTATTTTATGGGGGATGATTTACCTGTTGAACAAGTTTCATGGAATGATGTTCAGGAATTCATTAGAAAGCTCAATGAGAAAGAAGGAACAAACAAGTATCGCCTTCCCTCAGAGGCAGAATGGGAATATGCTGCACGAGCAGGTACCACTACACTGTTCTCTTTTAGCGATGAAAAATCTGAACTTAGTGCTCATGCATGGTATGCTGGTAACTCAGGAAGAAAAACACATCCTGTTGGCACAAAGGACCCTAATCCATGGGGATTATATGATATTCATGGAAATGTTTGGGAATGGGTTCAGGATGGGTGGCATTATGATTATACTAACGCACCAGCGGATGGAAGTGTTTGGACAGGTGGAGTCGAAAATCAACATGTATACCGAGGTGGTAGCTGGGAATTCGAAGCCTACGTTTGCATGTCGGCGGTTCGCTGGTCTGGTCGGGAAGCTGATTCTACAAGTAATAGCATAGGTTTTCGCCTTCTTATGGAGGTGTAGCCATATTGAAGATTCCCGTTGAAAATTGACCCCTTTTTCCCACCAATTTTGACCCACCTTCATATGACTTTTCATACCTTTAATATTTACTATTTTTCCATAAATCAAACGTTCCAGATTTTGGAATTGTGCCTCTTCATTCTGTAACTCTTGCAAGTAATGTAGAAAACATGTGAATGATGTAACAATCGATCTAAAATAGCCGTTGCAATAATATTATCCTTGAAGAGCGAACCCCATTCTTCAAATGGTCTATTTGTGTTCAAAATCTCACTTTCCGCATGTCTCTCAT
>JAGLRT010000174.1 GCA_023136155.1 Methanosarcinales archaeon | reverse complement strand
CATATGTGCCATATCCACTCGTAGAGGTTTGGGATACGTTTGTGCATCAGCATAATAGGGAGCATGTACAGAAGTAATTCCGTTGGACGTGGATAATATATCCTTAACAGCTTCAACACGGTCCTGCTGAAGTTCACGTCCTTCATATAGCCCCATCTTGGGAATGTACAGTTCCACTGAGTTAACTTCAGCTATCAATTCCTCAAGCGTGGACGCAAAAGATGATGCCCCTATGATCATAGTGCTAAAGCACCCGCCTCATTATGTCCAGTGCCCGCTGGATATCCTCGTCGCCGGTGGCATATGAAAGCCGAATGTGACCAGCTCCTCGGGGTCCAAACGCCTCGCCAGGCGCGGTAATAACACCGGCTTCCAGCAATTTCTGGACAGCTTCCATGGAATTCTCAACTTCCGGGAATGCATAAAAGGCTCCCTGGGGCTCCATGCATTTAATACCGATATCCTTCAGCCCCTTCATTAGCAGGTCACGGCGGCGTAAAAAGCTTTCATACATATTGGTCACGCAGTCCTGTGGCCCGGTTATTGCTGCCAGGGCAGCTTTTTGGGCTATACTGTTGGCACATGCCTGCACATACTGGTGAGCTTTGACCATCTGATCAGTGATGTCATGGGGTGCGGCCACATAACCCAGCCTCCATCCGGTCATAGCATAAGTCTTGGAGGTGGCATTGATAGTTACCGTATTCTCGTATAAACTGGCAGGACTGATATGCTCGCCCGAATATATGAAATGCTCATACACCTCATCAGATATTATTGTGATATTATGTTCCTCTGCCAACTGGCACAGGTCCTTTATCTCATCCTGTGTTTGCACACTTCCAGTGGGATTGGATGGAGAATTGATAAAAAGCACTCGGGTCCTGTCAGTGATATGTTCTGCCACATTATCAGCAGTAATGGTAAAGTTCTCGCTCAGTGGCACACCTACCACCTTACCCCCTGCAAATTTGCTTAGGGCTACATATGACACGAAACCGGGGTCCGGGACCAGCACTTCATCCCCTGGTTCCACAAGCGCCAACAGAGCGATATGGAGTGCTTCGGATGCGCCTGACGTGATGATAATGTCATCAGGGGCTACTACGAAATTGTTGTCCCTCCTAAACTTATCACACAGGGCGTGTCTCAGTTCAGGTATCCCCAGGTTAGAGGTATATCCCGTAAACCCGTCAATAATTGCGTCAATGGCCGCCTGTTTAATATGGTCGGGTGTGTCAAAGTCAGGCTGTCCGAGCCCCATATTAACAGCATCCGAACCGGCAGACTCAAACATTTTCCTTATACCTGAAATATCAATATCGTCAACCCTTTTCGAAAATTTTCTTTTTGGTGTCATGCTTCATCCCATATTCCACTTTTGAGATCTTCCAACTATCAATTGATTCCAGTTCTTTACCAATCAAAATAATTCTGTCTATGCTTCCATTCCAGTGAATAGTCTTGTCTATATCACCATTTATGAGTTCTTTTGCTATACTTTCAATGAAATGATTTAGTGCATACTGTTTTGAGAACTGGATATTGAACTGGGCACGGTACCCATCATCAGTTTTTCCATATGACATCAGGGTATAATCATGGTTTTCATATACCGGAATTCTATCATAGTCACAGATAATCTCCCTTTCATGGTTAAAAGAAGAATCAATCTTTGCCAAAGACTGCAATACTGTCGCTACCACATAACGACTGGTCAGCCTGCCAAACCATAATTTAATCTTACCAGTGGTGCAATATAAATGAACATAATCGCATCCCATTTCAATAGACACTATGTCCCTGCTACGTTCAATAATGTCTTCAATCGACCCATGTAAATTTTCAGACATCAACATATTGATACATGCTAGGTAAATAAGAATCTTACTATTCAAACGGCTCCGAAATTGAGATACTGAACTTAAGGTATTGCCTTATTTTCCACATACAACCTTTTTTACATCACAAAATTAGAATTCACATATATATGCATACACACATTCAGTCCAGTAAATTAAATTTCCAAAACTTATATAGATATATTTATCAAATATTGTATATATTAAATATATGACGGGATACAAATATGGATATTCGTAAAATTCAGCGGACAGGAGGGTCTACATATATTGTTTCCCTTCCAAAAAGATGGGCTGATAGGGTAGGCGTAACCAACGGCACGAATGTAGGAATTACTATCAGACCAGACGGTACCCTTATTATAACACCAGATATTTCTTCTCCATCCCCCACAAAAAAGCAACTTGACGTCACAGGGAAAAACGGGGAACCTCTGGTAAGGGAGATTATTGCATCATATATAGCAGGGTTCAATATGATTGAATTAATATCACAGCGTATCTCTACCGAACAAAAACAGACCATAAGGCAAATCACCCACAAACTCATTGGACCCGAGATTATTGAAGATACTGCTGATCATATGACTATGCAAGACTTGCTTAACCCGAATGAACTTTCATTGCGCCAGAGTGTAAAGCGGATGTATTTAATAGCTGCGTCCATGCAGAACGATGCAATGCAGGCAATTTCATCCTATGACATCGACCTTGCCATGGACGTGGCACAAAGGGACGACGAAGTAGACAGGCTTAACTTGCTCATAGAAAAGCAACTGCGTTCTATGCTCCGCAGTGGCCAAGTCATTGATTCGCAAAAGGATATTACTTTAGATATGAGCCTTGACTTTAGTCTGGCAGCACGTCCGATTGAAAGGATAGCTGACCATGCTCAAAAGATTTCACTTGCAACCACAAAACTAAATAGGGCACTTCCGGAAGATATAAACTTGATGTTCCAGGGTGCGGGTAAAAAGGCCAGTGAACTGTTCGAGAATGCTGCAGATTCATTGTTTACATCAGATATTGAACGGGCAAATATGGCAATAAGAATGAAAAAAGACGTTGAAGAAGCATTGCATGCTATAAACATGAAACTGACAACTATGGATGCCCGGGATGCACTCCACCTGCGCATTGTTTCGGACAGTATTGACCGGATTGGTGACTATGGAGCAAATATCGCAGAAATAGCGATAAATTCAACTATATCAAAATAAATTTTAGATTAAATTTAAAAAAATCCCGTGAGGGGATACATAAGGAGGAACATGAATGGGATTAATGAAAAAAGTTAAAAAGAATCTGTCTTTAGTATTTAAAGGTATATTTAGTAAGAAGGTAGCACGTATCGGAATATATGGTCCGCCTAATGCCGGAAAAACCACACTGGCAAACAGAATTATCAGGGACTGGACCGGGGATGCCATGGGCGCAGTTTCTGAAATTCCACATGAGACCCGACGGGCTCGCCGCCGTGAAGGTGTGACTATCGAATCAAACGGTTCAAAGGTTTCACTGGATATTGTGGATACACCTGGGCTGGCTACCAAGATAGATTTCCATGAGTTCATGTCTCATGGGTTAGAAGAAGAAGAGGCAAAGCGAAGGGCAAAGGAAGCTACAGAAGGCATTATTGAAGCTGTGAAATGGCTTGAAGACCTTGATGGGATTATCCTTGTAATGGATGCCACCGAGGACCCATTTACTCAGGTGAATGTGACCGTAATAGGCAATATGGAAGCCAGAAATCTGCCACTGCTCATTGCGGCCAACAAGATAGACCTGCCTGAATCTTCTCCGGCTAGGATACGCAGTGCTTTTCCACAGCATCCAATGGTACCCATATCAGCTCTGGATGGACAGAACATAGATACTC
>JAGLRT010000173.1 GCA_023136155.1 Methanosarcinales archaeon | reverse complement strand
GGGATCATCAAATTTGAAATAGGATGTTTAGTTCAAACTTATGAATATATCGAACTTTACAGGCTATAAAGATATTTAAGATTATCGAGAGGAATAAATAATTCAACCATTTCGAGACTGTCGGACAACCCCTCAAATTCCTTCAAAAACCATCCATTTTTTATATATAAACTATATAATTCCATGGCAACAATTCAAAAATTATTAATCAAATCAAGTATTCATCAACTTAGTGCAAAGCGACATCCTTTCATACGGATCTTATGACAGCCATAAATCAACTATTACAGTTAAATCTATATTCTCAGATAATAATAACTGGGATGCATTTCAGCTATCAGAAAAATCCAATCTTCGGGATGTTGAAATCAAAGAAGTCACTAAAATGATGACCTGTAAAGATGCAGATCGTGGCTTCTTTACGTATTATATTAATAATTATACCCCGCAGCACTGCTGCGGTTAGGTGTGCCGGCGCAACGTTTGACTTATATCAACGATAAATTCAAGTAACTGCCTATATTTACGGTCATTTAAATGAAACGGGGAATTTATTAAATTCCGATCGTTTAATCATTAACATAACAAATACTTCTATCAACATTAGTATAAGTTTTCCATATTACATATCATTGATGCAATTAATATAGGTGAATGGACACATTCCATGAGGGGATGAATTACATTGGCAAAAGATTCAATAGGAATAATTTATGGAAAAACAGGTACGCACGATTTCAGGTTCGCTGTGCCCAATAGCAGTGAGGTAAAACGTACGGATTATGTAAAAGTTTGGCATGAAAAGGAAGGTTGGACACTTGCGCAGGTCATATCAATGACCCGCAGCAGTGACGATTTTAAACTGGATGAAGCTGTTGATGCTGCCGGTGGCGCAAAGATGTACAGTCCCAACAGCAATCTGGTCGCTGAGGCAGCAGTAATAGGTAGCAGGGGTGATGATGGGTTGCTGAGGTCGCCTCGAACTCCTTTTATTCCAGGGGACAAAGTATTCGCTGCAGACCATCAGTTGATACGTTCAACCCTGGGCTTGTCCCATGGCGATATATATATGGGACTGCTTGAAGGGCATGACATTAAAGTGAGTCTTGATATGAACAGTCTCATCCAGAAGCATTGTAGTATCCTTGCCAAGACGGGGAGCGGGAAATCATACACCGCAGCTGTTATACTTGAAGAGATACTGGAGCAGGATGTACCCCTTCTTATCATTGACCCTCATGGGGAATATAGTTCGCTTAAAGAACCGGGTTCAGGAAGCCAGGGGGACTTGTATAGTAAATTCGACATATCACCAAGGGGATATGGCTCAAATATAACGGTATATACACCTGCAAATAAAGTGTTAAATCCGGATGCAGATGACGTTTTTCGTCTGGATGGCATGAACCTGTCTCCCAAGGACCTGATACAGATTCTCCCTGATGAAAAATCCAGTAACATGCAGAGCATCCTGTTTGAAGCTATTACCAAGATACGGGCAGAGATGGAGCATTATAGCCTTGACGATATCATATTTGAAGTGGGAAATAACAAGAGTAAACTGAAATGGAACGTGGTAGCAGCCCTGGAATCTATACGAGACGTTGATATTCTCTCTGATAAACCCACCACCCTGGATGAACTGTTCAGCCGGGGCCGGGCTGCCATCATTGACATGAAAGGTGTATCTCCCCAATTGCAGTCCATGCTTGTTGCAAAATTATGCGGTGACTTGTTTGAAGCAAGGAAGATGGGGAATGTACCACCTGGTATGCTGGTAGTGGAAGAAGCCCATAACTTCTGTCCTGAACGTGGGTTCGATAAGACCCAGAGTACTGAGATATTGCGTACCATCGCTTCTGAGGGGCGTAAGTTCGGGCTTGGTATGATGGTTATCAGCCAGCGCCCGGCCCGGGTAGATAAGAATGTGCTGAGCCAGTGTAATACCCAGATAATCATGAAGATGACCAATCCCAATGACCTGAAGGCTATTAGCAAAGGTCTGGAGGGTGTCAGCAGCGAGGTAGAGGAGGAATTAAAAAGGCTCCCACCCGGTGTTGCCATGCTGGTTTCCAATGATATTGAGCAGCCGGTACTGGTGGATATCAGGGTGCGCAAAAGTAAACACGGTGGGGAGTCAGTGAATATCGCAAAACCCACCAGCCAGCGAAATACTTCACCAAAGGATATCAAACGAACTTCTGGTCACAGGTCTTCTCCAGTGCAACCGACAAAGAAGGAATCGCCTCCAAAGTCTGAAAGCGGTGGGCTGTTTAAAAAGGTGTTCGGGTCAAATAAGTGAGACAATATATCCGGGGATATCGTGGTGCTACTTTGCACGGTACCGTGCAGCCGACTCTTTCAGTGCCTCGATACCCGGCAATTCTTCACCGGCCAGGAAATCCAGGCATGCCCCTCCACCTGTACTGACATGATCAACTCTGGATTCCAGTCCCAACTTATACAGGGCAGCAGCAATATGCCCTCCGCCAATCACACTGAATCCGGATTTTGTGGCAGCTTCTATAAGTTCCATTGTACCAAGGGAGAATATTTTATTCTCGAACACGCCGGCAGGGCCGTTCATGATTACGGTTCTGGAGTTGTATATCTCTTTTGAGAATGCCACAATGGTCTCCAGTCCAATATCATGGATGGGCAAGTTTGAATTGTGGTTCGTTTTCAGCAATTCAATGGATTCCTCCACCCGTTCCCCTCCTTTGTTCAGGGCAACATCTATGGGCAGGCCTATCTGGTCATTGAACTTGTCCAGTAGTTTTTTTGCCTGTGGTATCAGGTCTATATATCCCTGGGACTTGATGAATTCCATGTTGGGTCTGCCGATGTCGACACCATTTGCAGCCA
>JAGLRT010000172.1 GCA_023136155.1 Methanosarcinales archaeon | reverse complement strand
TAATATAGCAGTTTCTAGTTTTTTATCAAGAAACTTTGATTTAGATGAAGCAAAAGATATGCCGTCTTTTGAGATGCCTTTAATGTTATTATATCTGGCATTGATCGATAAAGGTGTAATCACAAAAGAGGATATGAGTGATCTTTTGGAAAAAGTACGAAAAAACGAATTTGATAATTCGATACTTGAAGACTTTTTCAACGATATCGGAGAAGATTTTGCTCAAGATTTAGCTGAAGATTTTATTGAATACGATTTCTATGATATGCTGGATAATGCAAAACAAATGGAAAAAGAAAAATCCTATGATATTGCTGAAAAAATATATCAGAATGTAATTGAAATGTTCCCTGAAGATTTCGAACCCAATTTTAGTCTTGGAAGCCTCTATGTAAAAACAGGTAACGAAGAGGAAGGCCGCAGGCAACTTGAAATTGCTCTTCAAAAGGCAAGTGAAATGGGAGAAGAAGAGGATATAATTGAAATGATATCTTCAGAAATAAATAAGATAAAATAGGATTCGACTGATTAGGGATACTGTTCTCACCAGATAGGCAAACAAGTTCCGTATGATAACATATATATCATATCCATTCTATCATACGCACCTAGTATGAAAGCAGTACTAGGATTAGAAGACGGCACAGTTGTAAAGGGTGTTGGTTTTGGTGCCGCCGGAGCTGCTGTATGCGGGGAACTCGTTTTTTCAACTCAATATACCGGATATGAAGAGGCTCTCACCGACCCTTCCTATGCGGGCCAGATACTGATGTTCACTTATCCTCTCATCGGCAATTACGGCGTTAGCGGCAACACCTTCCAGTCAGACGGCATGAAAGCCGAAGCACTGGTGGTCAGGGAAGCGTGTGACCATCCATCTCACCACTTGTCCAAACGCTCAATTTTTGATTTTGCCAAAGATGAAGGGAGGCCTGGTATCGCAGATGTGGATACCAGGATGCTGACCATCAAGACGCGGAACACCGGCGCCATGCGGGCATGCCTGCTCACAGACAGCGACGATGGTGAGGAAGCAGTACGCATGGCAAGGCAGCACCCGAAAATATCAGACCATTACGACCTGATAGATAAGGTAACATGTCCCGCTCCCTATCACATTGAAGCAAAAGGGAAGTACAAACCCCATTTCGTGGTCATCGACCTTGGGATAAAGACCAATATTATTAAAAGCCTGCAGCAGCGGGGTGTGGGCATCACTGTGGTACCTGCAAACACCCCAACCGACTATATTATTGAACAAAAACCCGATGCCATATTTGTATCAAACGGACCCGGAGACCCTGAGAAGGCAACCAATGCTATTGACGTTGTGAAAAACATGATGGGGCAGGTCCCGATATACGGCATCTGTTTCGGCAACCAGATAATATCCCTGGCACTGGGAGCCAGTACCTACAAACTGAAATTTGGACACCGGGGAGCCAACCAGCCTGTGAAAGACCTGGAAAAAGGCACCGTGTACATCACCTCCCAGAATCACGGGTTCGCAGTGGACGGGAACTCTCTGGACGGGGCAGAGGCTTATATTACACACATCAATGTCAATGACAAGACCGTGGAAGGTATCGCCCACAACTACCTGGATATCATGAGCGTGCAGTTCCATCCCGAAGCCAGTCCAGGTCCCTGGGATACTGAAAAATGGTTCTTTGACACTATTGTCAAACGGGAGATGAAATAATGCCCCGAAATCCAGACATCAAGAAAGTACTGCTGATAGGCAGCGGTCCAATCATGATAGGTCAGGCTGCAGAGTTTGATTTCAGCGGCAGCCAGGCATGCCGATCCCTCAGGGAAGAGGGGATAAGTGTGGTATTAATCAATTCCAATCCCGCAACTATCATGACTGACCCGGAAATGGCAGATGCGGTGTACATCGAACCCATCAAACCCGAGATCGTGGAGCGTATCATCGAGAGAGAGCGCCCTGATGGGGTGATTGCGGGACTGGGAGGGCAGACCGGATTGAACGTCGTTAGTGAACTGGCAGACCGGGGCGTACTTGAAAAATACAATGTTAAGCTATACGGCACATCCCTAAAAGCCATTCAGGATACCGAGGACCGGGACCTGTTCAAGCAGGCCATGCAGCGCATCGGCGAACCCGTCCCCCGCAGCAAAGCCGTGAACATCATAGAGGATGCGGTTGCACTGATAGATGAATTGGGGCTACCCCTTGTCATCAGGCCAGCCTATACCCTTGGCGGAGCCGGCGGCGGTATTGCCAGAACAAAGGAAGAACTCATCTTCATTACCGAACTTGGACTGAAGCGTAGCCGTATCAACCAGGTGCTTATCGAGGAGGGCGTGCTGGGGTGGAAAGAGTTCGAGTACGAAGTCATGCGTGATGCAAATGATACCTGTATCGTGATATGCAACATGGAGAATATCGACCCCATGGGTATCCATACCGGAGAGAGCATCGTGGTCACGCCCAGCCAGACCCTGTCTGACAGGGACCACCAGATGCTGCGCAGTGCAAGTATCAATATTATCAGGAGCCTTGGCATCGAGGGCGGATGTAATATCCAGTACGCAGTAAAGGATGGGGAGTACAGGATAGTGGAGGTCAATCCCAGGGTGAGCCGTTCTTCGGCACTGGCCAGCAAGGCCACAGGGTACCCAATTGCAAGGGTAACAGCCAAGATCGCTATCGGCATGGCCCTGGACGAAATACCAAATGATGTTACCAAAAAGACACCTGCGTCCTTTGAACCAACTGTGGACTATACCGTTGTAAAGATACCAAGGTGGCCTTTCGACAAGTTTGTTACCGCAGATAAGACCCTGACCACTGCCATGAAAAGCACGGGCGAGGTCATGGCTATCGGGCGCACCATTGAAGAGGCCATGAAGAAAGCCATTCGCAGCCTTGATGTGGACATGTATTTTGGGTTCAAAGAGTGGAGCCGGGATGAGATTATTGACCTGCTGACCACCCCTACCCATGAGCGGTTATTTGCCATTTATCATGGCATGAAAACGGGCTTTACCATTGATGATATATCAAATATTACCTTTATCGACCCATTCTTCCTGAATAAGATTCAAAATATTATCAAGATGGAAGATACCCTACGCTCTGAGTTAAATGAGAATAACCTGCTCCGTGCCAAGCGAATGGGTTTCACCGATGAAGAGATAGGCAAACTCACTGGCAAGACCAGGGAAGAGGTCAATGATATGCGCCGGAGGATGGGAATAACTACCACATACAAGATGGTGGATACCTGTGCCGCCGAGTTCGCTGCTGAAACACCGTATTATTATTCATGCTATGAAGAGA
>JAGLRT010000171.1 GCA_023136155.1 Methanosarcinales archaeon | reverse complement strand
TTAATCAGTTTGTGGGAAAGGTTCGTTTTCTCTATTTTTTAAGCGCATAGCGATATTTCATGCACATTCTGCGAAACGTATATATTATGATAATATAATTATGAGAAGGCTTCAGCTCGGGCTGGTAGCTTAGTCAGGCAGAGCGATGGACTCTTAATCCATCGGCCAGGGGTTCAAATCCCTTCCAGCCCGCCATTTTTTTGTTTCGAATACGGTGTCAAAGCGGTATAGCATATCGTTGCACATTGTGGTATTAGTCTCATAACATTGTAAATCAATAGATATGTATAAGAGTGAGTAATCCGAATTAGTATTGTGTAAAATATATTTGGACAAATCCTAACTTATGGAATTCAAATGGGGATTATCAGAGTGAAGATGAATCCAAATAGTAGATAATATCTGTCTGTAACAATGCAAGGGGGTTTGCTGACATTAAAGCGGATAGTAGCAAAAAAAAGAGAGTAAGAAGAAGTAAAATGGATATTACGGTTGCCATTTTAAAAATCACAAAAGGTGGAGCTAACAAAACAAGGATAGTTTATGGAGCGAATTTGAATTTCGTTTTGGCTGGCAAGTATCTCCGTTTTCTTCAACAGAATGGGTTTGTAGAAGCAGAGCAATACTCTACTCATTACAAAATTACGCCTAAAGGAATTGAATTTTTAGACAAAGTACAAGAAATCATGTTCAAGGATTTAAATTAGCCAGTTAAGTTTACAGAAATCAGCTCTTAATCCTAAGATAATCCTTCCCCGCTTTTGTCATCTGATATATTTTTTGTTTATTAGAGTTATCTATAAAATTGTGTTTGAGATAAATTTCGATTATCGGTTTTACTTCGTTTTCATTTAAGTTCATTTCATTAGCAATTTGTCGTAAACTAATGGACTTACGTTTTTCAATCTTATTGAGAATGTCAATAAAAACGTCTTTAGATTCTCCCATATACGTGTACAATTAAAAAGTGTTTAAATAAATAAATGTGAGTTACAATAGTAAGAAACAATGTTCAGGGTTAGTGATAACGCTGGATTCATGGACTGGATGTCCGGGCATTTGAAAGGTGCACTACAGTATCAATGTAATGCACCCTATTGTTCGGATTTTCAACACCAAGCACCTCTGTTCTGAGTTACTTTTGGGTGCATGCAAAGTAATATATATGAATATAACTTATACAATACATGATAATGATAATGATGACTTGACTGAAGTCTAATTGGTCCAAAAAAATGACACTGATTCAAAACGAAAAAATGGCTTTTAAATCCCTTGCACGCTTGTTATTAATAGCTCTATTGCCGATTGTAATTATTCTGATCTCACATTTAGTAATGACGACAGAGGTGAACAATGGCGGGATGAGCGGCTCTTTTGGAATGGATGTATCCGGTTACCAGCTCTCTATGGCCGATATCGATAAAAACGGGCACAATGACCTTGAATCCACACACGATACCTGGCTGTTGAACATCCCGGATTTTGAAACTTCACTACGGCCCATGGGCACGTTTAATCTCAAAAACCATATACTATATCCTGAGGATGCCAGCTCATACATAATGCCAGGGAATGAGGTCGTAGTATGGTATGGCAACCACACCATACTCACTGATGGTGCATTGTTATGGAAACATAACAATAGTCCGGTCGATTTCAATTACATCACTGATGATGAACTGTTCAATAATCCGCCCCGGAGTGACCTGTGGCAAAACCCTGATTATTACCTTACCCACGGTAACACCGGCGATTGTGAAGACTTTTCAGTGGCATTTGCATCAATACTGGAGGCAAAAGGAATACCTGCCAAGGTGTTGGGTGCAAGATTGGTAAACGGGCAGTACCACTGGGTTGTGGAGTATGAGTTTGAGGGTCACATAAGGTATGCGGATATTAATAGGAATAGTGTGATTATTTTTGAGGATTCGAACCCGAATGTGGAAACAGAATGGGTTACAATTAGCAAAGAATCTATATTTTGTTTGAATTCATAAGGCCAAATTTAGTTTCGAAATATCTTTTCGAATCAATACTTCTTTTTACTTTTTATTGTCACCTAGCCATTGTTCTCTTAAATTAAAAAAGTCGGATGATATTATAATTCAATTCGTATGGAGTGGGATTAATGAAATTGAAAAGATTTTTAGTAACTGGGATTATTATAATTGCTTTAATACAAATAGCTTCAGCACAGATCACTGTGGATGGAAATGATTCTGATTGGATTGCTTTGGAAGGAACAGTTCTTGAACCTTTCAAATATGACGTAGTAGACCACACCCGTGATCTTGTTTGGTTTGATCCGTCAAATGCTACAGTTTACACAATTGACTATACAAGCGGATTCGATCTGGAAATGGGAAGCATTTATATTGATGTATTTTCAGATTATCCCAACGTTTCATTATATTTTAAGATTGTCACCAACGGTACCATTGGAGATGCCACTGGTAATGGCAATGCATCAAACGGAACAAGGCATGTATATAATAATAGTCCAGAAATAATTCTTGAAGGCGGACCATATATTTCTGGCAATGATCCTCTAAGTGGTTCACAATTTGATAT
>JAGLRT010000170.1 GCA_023136155.1 Methanosarcinales archaeon | reverse complement strand
CCCATCTCGAACACACCGGCCTGCTCATAGATACCAGACAGGGCTGCTGTGTTCATGGCGTTCTTCTTTGTCACGGCTGCCAGATGGTTTGCCATGATGTTCCTCAATGAGTGGCCCAGGCCCTCATCTTTCTGTGGGATTTCCAGGATTGACTTGACATTGCCGCCAGCCAAATCCATGGTCTGGGGGTACTGTCCCATGATTGCTGCCTTGGTTTCCGGAACATTGAACATGTTCAGGTCAAAGGTCTCAATCATAGCCTGTATTGTTGCCATTGAAGCACATGTCAATGAAGCCACATACTCAGCACCTGCTTCAATTCTTGAAGATGGTACCTGTACAAGCATCTGCTTGCCACCGTTAAGGGCTTTGACATTGGTGTCGTCGCCATTATCGACTTGCACTAATGCTGCAACTTTCTTCACAATGGAATCTGCGTTCTTGACTACATCGAGTTTCAGGGTTCTACCGGAAACCTGTCGGCCTTTGCCGCCATATTTACCAGTAGCTAATGCCTTCTCGATACCAGCCAGATCCACGGCAGCTGTTCGCTTTGTGTCGTGGATGATTTTCTTAATAGCTTTGTTTCTGAGGGGGCTTACGGCTCCAAGGTCGACTCCGGCCTTGAGTTTAGCTCCTCTGTCGCTATATAGGTCTATTGTGTCAGACACGTTTATTTATCCTCCTATACATTTTCAGAAAACTGCCAGATTGTGATTGATGTAATGAAGAATAAGCCATAGAAATATTTTGAACCGGACTCATAAAAATAGTAGAGGAAGAGCCCAACCCTATCAAAATATCACCTTTTGGCCTAACATTGTATCAAACACCCATTACAATTTTCCGTATCTTGTAGGTTATCTACAACCCTACATAAAGGTTACGGGTTAATCGTTATAAACTAAATATATAATTTTTCCCATATATTTGTGTGTTGAAATTGTTGAACTACGTCTTGTTTCACAGGAAAGTATATATACTGGTACGATGGCTTCAAAGAATATTATTAACTATAAAGTGCTGTTGAACAATACCGCCTTAAGCCGAGAAGATTAAAATGGAACTGCTTGCTGATATTGGAGGTCGGCCCGGACATGACTGCATGGGATTTTGCAAATATTGCTATTTCAAAGCCGTCAGGGATGTGCCACCGTTTGGATGTAAACACTGCCTACCCATTACGAAAGGTTGTCACTACTGCACAGAGAGTGTAAAAGAATCATATCCGGGTTTCAAGCCCGTCCAGATGGTAGTCCAGGAACTCAACCAGATGATTCACCTCAACCAGGAAGGAATTGAACGTATTACAATAAGTGGTGGTGGTGATGTAAGCTGTTACCCTGACCTTGAACTGTTAACTGCTACCTTAACCCAGCTGGAAGCCCCCATACATCTGGGTTACACCAGCGGTAAAGGCTTCAAGAAAGGTGATGAAGCAGAATATTACCTTGAGAATGGTGTTACAGAAGTATCATTTACTGTATTTGCCACTGACCCGCTATTGCGTGGAAAATATATGAACGAAAAGCATCCCGAAGCAGCCCTTTCAAACCTTGAAACGTTCTGCAGCGGTTCTGAGGTCTATGCAGCCTCTGTATTAATACCGGGTATAAACGACGGTGATGTGCTGAGGCAAACATGTGAAGACCTGGAAGCCATGGGTGCAAAAGGACTGATACTTATGAGGTTTGCAAACACCACTGACCAGGGACTCATACTAAATAACGCACCAATCATCCCAGGCGTGGAATCTCATTCCGTAGACGAATTCGCAGCCATAGTAGATAAGATAAACAAGGATTATTCAATCAGGGTAACAGGTACGCCCCTATGGGACCCGGAGACAGGCGCACCTTTCGCCATAGTAAACGATCCGAAAGCCCTGTCAATGCTGCCAACTCCAACAATGGAAGCCACCATTCTCACAAGCCGGGTGTCAGCTCCATTGCTTGGCAGTATTTTCAAGAGTCTTGATGCCCCGGTAAACGTGATTGGGGTGGAAAAGGATATTGGGTGCCTGATAACTATCGAAGACATAGAAAAACTTAACCTCTCAGAGGTCAAAAGTACCGTTATTTTCCCTGGGCGCGCATTCCTCCATGATTCAGAAATAAAAGATGTACTGAACCGGGACGGTGGGGACAGATTGGTACGAAGAGGTCCGGATAAACTTACCGTCGATGGTGAAATGAGCATATCCATGACCAGAGATGAGGTTATTCAACGAGAGATCGAAGAACTTAGTGAACTTATTGATATGGTCAATATGCTTGGTATTACACCAAAAAAATAAATCTTGAAACGCTAATCTTCATACATATATGGCATTTTGCACACTTCACAGGATTCATTATCATCATGAACTGTTTGTCCATCGTCAGACAACTCTGCATTCATTGCCCTGGTACTATAGGCAAGTACCGAAGCATTGGATAGAACACCTGCAATTAGTATTGCATCGAATATCTCTTCTTTTGGTATCCCCATCCTTTTTGCCACCCGCAGATGAATGTTCAGGCAGTGTGTGCACTGTATGGCAGATGATACAGCAATGGAAATGAGTTCAATGGTCTTCCTATCAAGACGCTTGAATTCCCTCAATATAGAATTGTCATAAAGAATTTTAGAAACTAACAGGTCAGGCTGGTCTTTCATGAACTTTAGAATATACGGAATCTCTCCGTAGTATTTCTCTACACCTTCCAGTAATTCCTCAACCGCTTCATCAGAATCTTTTTCAAGTATTCTTTTAATGTCCTCTAATTCCAGATCCCTCACCATCCTATCTTACGAGTTAAGGTTTACATTCCTTGTGCATATAAAAAGTTACAATCAAAAGTACATAAATATTTTGATATAAAACAAGCCCTTTAAAAAAGGGAAAGTGTAGGTGTGAATATTTTGGCTATCAATTACTCATTGATGAGTACAGCGTTCACAACCCCATCCTGGCCAGGCCTGCTTGTAACCCTGGCATTCCCCACCTCGGTCCTGATGATTGAACCTTTGGTCAGGATGTTCCTTCTTATGTAATACAGATTTGCCGAGTTTTCGGTCACTGTTTCAATGGAAACCTGTTTGGTAGTGTTACTTGAAGGATCAGTAACATTGACAATATTGCATCTCAAAAGGCGTACCTTCCGGTTGCCGCCCAAAGTTTTAACATTCTTACGTCTGGTCTCAGCCAGATGAGGTTCTGCTGCCTCGCGACCCAATTCCAACTTCCTCTTACCCTGGGACCGTACGAGCCGCCCACCAGTATATTTCCTTCTTGATTTTCCCTGATATCTCATTTATTCAATCCTCTGTAGTATAATAATAATTATATGTAACTAGGCCTTAAACTCATTTAATAATAATAAACATATCGGCTTATCCCGGACCACCTCAATTCAATTTCAGATGGTTAGGAAATGTTTATATTCATTATTACCAGTAAAGACTTGTTCCCTACAATGCGGGCGCATGGCCAAGCCTGGATATGGCAGCAGCCTCCTAAGCTGAAGATCGAGGGTTCGAATCCCTCTGCGCCCGCCAATAATTCTTTTCAAAACTACCATCATATTACCAATCACCAACACTCATATGTAACAAAAAACCACTCATTATATATATCATGAATATCGATGATATTATTGGATACTTGCATACTCCCAAGATAGTTATACCCTACCCTCACAAAATCATGTCCTTATCCATTAACTATCCCTCACATCTGTTTTTCTAGCAAGTATCTATTCTAATCTTTCAGTATTACACTTACCCGCAACAATCGCAATAAGAAATTTAATAACGGTGTACACCGAATATCATAACTATGCAGTCAAAAATTGCGGTAGTATTCGACAGTGCCGGCACCCTGTTGCACATGTACAGGGTAGCAAAGAACACTATCACAGGTGAAAACCTCGATGATATTATTACAACTGACCTTGTAGGACGACATCCCCATTGCGGACTGGTAATACTCCACACAGACCCTGATAGAATTATGAACTGCAATTCCCACCACATGATATACGACTTTATTCAGGAAAATAACATCAAAATCGACCTGAGCTGCTCAAGCAGTCCGCTCACTCCGGACCAGGTGAAAAAAGCACTTGAACTTGACACCAGAACCACTATGCAGGATTTGCATGATGTAATTACAACAATAAGGAAGAAATGCCCGGATATATTCTACCTGGGCGTAGGAATAATAGTGGAAACACAGTCCAATACCATAGTATATACCGTCTGTACGGGCGGAAGGCCTTTTACCAACACCCCGGCTGCCCTGAACACCTTAAAAGAATGGAGTGTTGATACATTCATAGCTTCGGGGGACAGCATGCGCAATCTGGAGATACTCGCACAAGTGATGGAGATACCTGTAGCTAGAGTGTATGATGTAGCTACGCCCCGGAAAAAAGAATGGGTGATAAAGCACCTGAAAAAAAAATACGACAAGGTAGTCATGGTAGGAGATGGTATTAACGACATCCTGGCGCTGCGAGAAGCAGACAAAGGTGTGCTATCCATCCAGCAAATGGGGGCATGCCAGGAAAGATTATCTGCTGAAGCAGATATCATCATCACAGACATCAAGCAGATTGTGAAAATAATTAAGGAAATGAAAGATCAGTGATTCAATTATAACCCAGGACATCCACTATCCGGCCCATTTCATGCCCAGTGGTCTCAGTGCCCACCACATATCCTTTTGAATTAGCAAGCAGACCCGAACCCACCAATGGCGAACCCAGATTGACAGTCCCGATATCCATTGGAAGTCCGAATATTTCACCCAAACGTTCCAGTTCAAACTCATTAGACCTGGGATGAACCAGCAAACCCGTATTGGTAACGCAACCCGCCATTCCCACAGTGTTGAGTCCGCCTACTGTGCCTCTGTGCACCTCCACATCCAGGAACTTACCAATCTCTTCTACAGCCATTTCAGATAGGTTTGGATTGACCAGTGCAACCGTATCATTTACCAGTACGTTATTACCTGCCGCCGTGTAAATACCCTTAAGTCTCCGGACAGGCACATATTTTCTTATCCTGGCCAGTTCTGATTCATTAACCCGTTCTGAAACCATGAATCCATTGCTGTTACCACAGGATAATGATCCTACCACACTGCTGCCATCGATAGATGTAGGGATAGCTGTAACACTAAGAGCATTCTCAATGATTTGTATGAATTCATCATCAGCTTCACTGGGAACTAGCACAAAATCCTCAGTACACCTGGCAAATACTCCAAGTACTGATATTCCCTGCAGGTTAGTCCTTTGTTCCATTATCAATCTCAAAAAAAGTGGGTGAGCCGTAGCAAAACTGAATAATCACTCAGCTGCCAGTTCGGCTTCTACAATACCATTTTCAAACTTCATGGCCCTGATCCGTATCTTACGGGGAGGTTTCTCTGACCCGCGCTCCCATATCTTTTCACTTATTTTAGGGTCAATCCTGATTAGTTCACGATCTGTTTTGGTATGCTGCTCGAGATACTTGAACACAACTTTTACTGCCTTTTTGCTACGCTCCCACCGCGGTGCATGCTTAGCATTTCTGAGAGGGATTGTATATACCTGTTCTTCACCAA